>JBOHSC010000320.1:0-2002 GCA_050733115.1 Gemmatimonadales bacterium | reverse complement strand
GTATCGGATCGAGCTGATCGGCGAGTAGGCGAAGTACGGCGCCGCAACGCCTGCCCGATGACGATGCGAATCTGGATCGGCAGCGGTGGCAATGACCGTCAGGCGGTCTTCGGCTTCAGCACCGGATCTCCAAGCCAGCAAACGATGCCGGCTACCTCAGCGCCTTCCCGCTGCCGATCAGCCGCGGCTTCGTGCTCGCGGCTTCTACTGGAAGCGGCATCGACCCACAGAAAGAGCGGGACGTGAGTGGGATCGCAAGCCGCCGAGTGACCCGGCTGAGCGCGACGATGAGCGAAGGACCACCGCTCGAAATCGAAACTCAGATCGCCCCTGCCCGCCTTCGCAAGCGGCACCCGTGGCTGCGCGGTCTCGAGTTCTACGACCAGTGGCACACGGGCGATGCGGAAGTGAGGCGGGTAATCGCCTACGACCGATCGGGCCGGGTCCTGAAGGTCGTGCCGTAGAGCGCGACCTCGCTCAGTCCTCGACGACCTCGAACTGGCTCATCAAGCCGTGGTCCTCGTGGTCGAGCATGTGGCAGTGGATGACGAACTTGCCCGTGTAGTCGGCGAAGTGGCCGGCGAGGACGACGCGTTCCCGGGGGTAGATGAGGAAGGTCTCCTTGAGGCAATCTTCCCAGGGCGGCGGCGGCTTGCCATTGCGCGAGAGCAGGTGCCAATCGGTCAGGTGCATGTGCATCGCGTGAGCCACGTTGGTTCGGTTGACGAGCTCCCAGGTCTCGACGGCACCCAGCTTTGGACGCGCGGCGACGTAGGCCGGGTTGAAGGTGTGGCCATTGATCAGCCACGTGGTCTTGAACAGGCCGCCGATCGAGATCTCGAAGCTCCGCTGCGGGGCGCGCTGCGCGCGCTGCGTCCAGGCGGGCAGCGGGCGCAGCCTGCGAGGCACCCTGGTGCGATCCGTCAGGCGCGCGGAGTCGACCCTGAACTGCATCAGCGCGCCGGCGTAGCAATGCGAGCCAAGCGGGTGTCGCCCGCCATGCCGCGGGCCGCTGCGCAGCTCCACCCGCTCCCCCGCAGCGTCGGCGAAGTCGACCACCACCTCGACCCGCTCAGCCGGCGCGATCGTCACCGCCGTGCGCCGCACCGGCCGTGGCATCAAGCCGCTGTCGGTGCCGATCTGAATCAGCGGTGCGCCGTTGGACAGGTAGATGTCGTAGGAGCGGAACTGGGAGACGTTGAGCAGCCGCAGGCGGTAGCGCTGCGCCGTGACCCGGTGGTAGGGCATGTGCGCGCCGTTGACGAGGATCGTCCGCGCCGAGATCCCGTCGGCGGGCGGGCGCAGGTTGCTGAACGGGTCGGTGAGCTGGTTGTGGCGGTCGAAGTCGCGGTCGCCGATCATCAGCGCCAAGTCCCGGTCGCCCTGCGGCAGCGGCAAACCGGCGTCGAGCTCGTCGTCGATGATCCACATGCCGGCCAGGCCGCGCCAGACGTTGCGGGCGGTGTGATCGAGGCGGTGGTCGTGGTACCACTGAAAGGCGGCGCGCTCGGGGCGGCCGTCCTCGACCAGGTCATAGACGTAGGTGCGCCGGCCGCCGGGCTCGATTAGCAGGTCGTTGCCCGATTCGCGCGGCGAGAGCCCCGACGGGATGCGGCAGTAGAAGGAGCGGGGGTGCGAGGGGGTCAATCCGCCGGGCTGGCCGTCGAACTGAGTGCGGTTGTGGCCGCCGTGCAGGTGGACGGTCAACTCGCCCGCCGAGGCCGGCAGCTGGTGGTGGAAGGTGACCGAGGTGCGGTGCCCGGCGGGGCGCCTGATCGTCGGCCCCGGGAAGGTTCCGCCGTAGGTCCACATCCGGGTCCGCTCGCCAGGCAGCGCCTGCACCTCGGCTTCGCGGATCGGGATGGTCAGGTGCGCGTCGCTGAGCACCTCGGGGATCGGCAAGCGGGTGCGGAAGGGCTCGGCGGCCGCTCGCGGCTCCGGCGCGGACCGGGCGCCGGACAGCAACGCCGAGGGGCGCATGCCCAGCGGCAGCGCGGTGGCC
>JBOHSC010000319.1:0-2990 GCA_050733115.1 Gemmatimonadales bacterium | reverse complement strand
GGTGAAGGCCCCCCGCCCTTTCCCTTTCCCAGGCCCAGCACCTCCTCGTAATTCATCCGGCCGTTGCGATGCTTGATGAGCTGGATCGTCGGATGATCGAGCTGAACGCTGGCCAGTACCACCTGGCGGGCCAGGAAGTTGGGCAGCCGGTAGCTCACGCGGACCCGCGGAAGGTCGGCGAGGAGGGCGCCGCTGGTATCTCGGACGACGAGATCCTCGAGCGTCAGGTCGTAGAGAAACGATCCGGAGATCGCGCCCACCTTCACCTGCCCGATGACCACCTCGTCCAGCACCCGTGACACCGTGCGCGCCAGGAGCGCGCGGCCCGGCGGCGTGAGCGTCATCGCGGTGAGCACGCCGAGCACCATCGCCACCGAGCCGAGGATGAAGAGAAAGAGCAGGCGGGTCACCAGCCGGCGCATCAGAAGGCCTGGCCGACGGCGATGTGAAAAGTGAAATGGCTCTTCCGGTCGAGCACGAACGACGACTGCCCCGGCACCGCGGTCAGCGTCCCCAGGGTGTCGAACTGGAAGAGCGTCCCCGCCTGGAGGCGGTAGGGATTGTAGGCCACGTCCAGCCGGGCCGGACCCAGCGGCGTGTTGAGGCGGAGTCCCACACCCGGCGTCACCTTGATCGCGGCCGACGACGTCGCGGCGCCCCGGTTCCAGACGCTGCCCGCATCCACGAACGCGGCAAGGCGGAGCCGGGAACTGAACACCGGCGAGGGCACCCTGAGCTCGACGTTGCCAACGGCGAGGGTATTGCCACCGGTGGCCGCCACCGTCACCGAGTCGGCATTGAGCGGGAGCCCTCGGGTGGTCACCGAGTCGTAGTAGCTGGAGCTCACGACGTACACCACCGGGCCCAGCTCGTTGCGCTGGAAGCCGCGCACGTCGTTGGGGCCGCCGGCGTAGAAGCGCTGCTCGGGCGGAATGAAGTTGCCCGACTCGGTCGCGACGTCCACCGTCGGCGCGAAGATCGCCCCGGCGCGAACCCGCCAGCTCAGCACCACGTCGCGCGCCAGCGGGTGATACCAGGAATAGTCGCCCACCACGCGGAAGAACTGCTGGAACGAGGAGGAGCCGATGTACTTCGAGCTGAGCGTCGCCTCGATGTTCGCCAGCGAGCCCCGGCTGGGGTCGAGCGGATTGTTGACCTGCGGCAGCGTTCCGGTGGCGGTCAGGGTGCCGAGCACCCGGTTTTGCTCGAGCAGCGTCACCAGATCGGGGGTGCAGGCGTTGAACGAGGCGCAGAAGCTTACCGGGGTCGCCTCGGTGCGGCCGTACGAAAGCGTGTAGGCGAGCGACAGCGGGATGCGACGCTTGGGCGTCTCGCGCCTGAGAAGCACCGTGGTGCCGGCGTCCTGCCGCAGGTACACCTTGAACTCGGAGCGCCGCTCGGCAAAGACCGACACCGAGATGGTGTTGTTGGGCGAGAGAAAGGCGGGACGGCGAATCGAAGCGCCAAGGTAGAAGTTGACCTGGGCGGAGCCGACGGTGTCTTCCCTCGAGGGGCTGCAGATGCTGTTCGCGAGTCCCCAGTCGAACGGATCGCCCACGCCCACCTTCGATACCCGGGCGGTCAGATCGAGAATACGTCCATTGCTGCCGAGGAAATTGCGGGTGGTCCAGGCGGCAGAGCCACGAAAACAGTCCTCGGTGCCGTACCCAATGCCGCTCCTGATCCGGTGCCGCTTCGCCTCGTTCACCTGCACCAGGAGCGGCACCGAATCGGCATCGGGCTTGAACGACGCCGAGTCGATGTTGACGTTGGCGAACCGGAAGAGGTCGGAGGCGTAGAGGTTGCGCTGGCTCTGGAAGAGCTCGTCCTGGGAGAAGAGCCGCCCCGGCTTGCTCACGAGCAGCTTGCGCGCCAGCTCGGGGTCGACCTGGTTCGTCCCCTCCACCTTCACTTCGCCGATCACCGCCTTGTGGCCCGGCTCCACATCCATCGCCACCTTGGCGGTGTTGGCGTCCTTGTTGGTCTCGAAGCTCGAGAAGACGCGGGTGGCGGGATAGCCGCGATCGCGCAGCCTCCGCCCGATGGTGTCGGAGGTGAGCTGCATGACGTACCGGTTGAAGGGATCGCCCTTGTGGAGGGGAAGATCCACCAGCGTCTGGGTCCGCAACTGATCCGGAAGGGTGTCGAGTCCGGTGACGTCCACGTCGGTAACTCGGGTCGGCTCTCCCTCCACGATCTTGAAGGTGATCGAGACGTTCTGGGACGTGCGCTTCACGACGGTGTCGACCTGGCCGTGAGGAAAGCCGCTTCGCCGGTAGAACACCTCGAGACGGACAACGTCGCGGCGAAACTCCTGCTCGTCGAAGTAGCGCTTTTCACCGAGCCCGAGCCAGCGGAAGGGTATGGCGCGGGCAAACCAGCTCGAGTTCGTGGTAGCGATCGCGGTGGCCAGGACCTCGCTGGGAATCGACTTGTTTCCCTCGAAGTTGAGCTTCCGCACCACCCGCTGAGGCTCCTGCGCTTTCACCATGGCGGGCGTAATGCCGAGGAGCGCCAATGCGAGCGCCGCCGCGGCCGCTCCCCTCACTGGAGCTCCAAGGCTGCACGGCGAGGCGTGAACGGCGGCGGACCGGCGATTGACGACATGATGTAAGCCATGTAGTTTGACCACCTTACGCCTTCAAGTCAACGAGGACTGGCCACCCGCGCACCCGAATGGTCCATGCGCCGACTCCTGCGGGCCCCGATCCCTGTTCATCGCGGCCTGCGGCGGAAGGAGCGCGGCACGGGGCGTCGGGCTCGAATACTACCCCAACGCCGATCCTCCCTCCCTCAACCCGGCGGCACGGGAGCATCCTCTTCCTGAGCCTGGTCTTCGTGCTGGTGAACCTGCTGACGGACGTGATTCATGCCAAGGTGGACCCGTGGGTGTCGTATGATTAGGCGTCTCGTCACCGCGATGCTGGTGCTCGGAACACCGGCGCTTCACGCGCAGTCACTCGCCAAGCGGCTCGACGCCCGGCTCGACA
>JBOHSC010000318.1:0-16020 GCA_050733115.1 Gemmatimonadales bacterium | reverse complement strand
CCGCAGTAGTTGATGCGGTGGGTTTGCTTGAGGAGCTGATGCGCCTCGCGGACGACGGCGGTTCCCTTCTCCTCTTCCTCACCCACATTGAGGAGACCGACGACCGGGTTGGACCGGCCGAGGATATCGCGCATGAAGACGGTGCCGAGGAGGGCGAACCCGACGAGCTCGCGGGCGGAGCAGTCGAGGTTGGCGCCGCCGTCGAGCACCAGGACCGGCTCGCCTCCGGTGGGAAAGAGCGTGGCCACGGTAGCGCGCTCGACACCGTCGTGAAGCCCCAGCAGCACGGTGGAGGCGGCCAGCGTAGCGCCGGTATTGCCGGCAGAGATGAACGCATCGGACGCGCCGCTCTTCTGGAGCGTCAGGCCGACCACGACACTCGAATTGGGCTTGCGGCGAACCGACGCCAGCGGCTTTTCACCCATGCCGATGACGTCGGGGGCCGGGAAGATTTCGAGACGGGAGCGGTCGAGGCCGGGGTGGTGCGAGAGCTCGGATTCGATGGACTCGGGCCGACCGACGAGCTGCACGCTGAAATCATTGGGCAGTGCGGCGAGGGCCTCTACCACGCCGGCGATTTCAGCCTGTGGCGCGCTATCTCCCCCCATCGCGTCTACCGCGACGCGGATCACGCTCAGGCGTCCTCAACCTCGACCTGCTTCTTGCCCCGGTAGTAGCCGCAAGACTCGCAGACGCGATGCGACAGCTTGGGCGATCCGCAGCGCGGACAGGCTTGAGGGCGCGGGCCGGCCGCGGTGTGATGCCCGCGACGCAGACGCTTGCGGGACTTCGAGGTCCGACGCTTCGGAACTGCCATGATGTCCTCAGACGGGTTCGGCGGAGGTGCGACAGGCGCAGGGCCCCGCGTTCAGGTCTGCCCCACAGCGGGAGCAGAGTCCGGCACAGCCCTCACTACACAACAGAAGATGGGTCGGAACCGCGAGCGCCAACTCTTCCCGGATTACCGCGGATACGTCGATGCTCGAGGTTCGGGCCGGGAGCGGATAGAAATCAGCCTGGTCGGCGGCCTCTGGGTCGGTGGAAAATATGGCCCCGCCGACCTCGGCGTGTATTTCCTCCAGCACTTCGGTCAGGCACCGGCGGCACTCACCGCGCACGACCGCGTGCAGGCTACCGCGCCAGAGGAATTCGCCCTCCCCAGTAGCCTGAAGCTGACCATCGACCGACACGGCGCCGACCAGATTGAGCCCGAGTCCCTGTAAGACGGGATCGTCGGGGCCAAGTTCTCCATCAGTCCGCACGGGACCCCGTTGCAGATCCCGAATATCCACTCGCAGCATAGCCCCTTAAAGTAGCCGCCACAAGGACTTGGGTCAACCCGCCCACTCACGCTCCGCAAAGAAGAACGCGACCTCGCGGGCGGCGTTCTCCGGGCTGTCTGACGCGTGGATGGCGTTCCGACCCTTCGATTCAGCATAGAGCTTCCGGATGGTACCAGGTTCGGCTTCGGCCGGATCGGTGGCCCCAATGACCGTTCGGAGGGTGGCGACCGGATCCTCCCGCTCGAGAGCCAACGGGAGACACGGCCCGCTCGTCATGAAGGTCACAAGGTCGTCGTAGAACGGCCGGCCTCGATGGACCTCGTAGAACGCGCCCGCCTGCGTCCGGGTCAACCGGACGAGCTGTGCCGCCCGAATCACGAATCCCGCCTCCTCCAGATGGGCGACGATCTTGCCGGTCTTGCCGCCGGCAACGGCGTCAGGCTTCACGATGGCGAGGGTCAGCGAAACAGCCACGTATCCTCCGAAGAACGGTGAAAAGGGACGAGTGAAAGAGAACGGGATGGGGTGATGGCGCCGGGCGCCTCACACCGTTCCCAGCACCTTTCGAACTATTTCCGAGCGCGTCAGGATACCACGGAGCACGCCATCGCGCACCACCGGGACCTGCTCGACGTCTTTCGTCGCAAGCAGGTGGGCCACGTCGGCTACGGACTGGTCCTCGGGGACGCAGAGGACATTGCGGGCCATCACGTCGCGGACCTGGGTAACGGCGGGATCGAGGAGCATTTTCCCGTGGACATGCCCGGGCACCAGATGCCGAAGGAGCTCGCGGTGCGAGAGGAGTCCCACGACAGCCCCGGATTCGCCTACCACCGGGACGGCGTCCACTCCGTGCCCTAGGAGAACTCGTACCGCGTCCACGAGGGTCTGATCGGGGTGCAGCGCGAGGACGCTTGGGCTCATGATGTCGCGGACGAGAAGCTGTCCCTCGAGCTCAATCTCGCGCAGAGGCGCCAGCCCGAGCACGTCGTCCGCGCTCCGTGAGACGAGCAGTCCCTTGGCCACCTCGGGCAGCGAGAGCGCCCGAGCGAACGCCGCGACCGTCTGGAGGTACACGGCGGCCTCCCGGGGAGGCGCCACGATGAGGAGGATCACACGCGGCGCCGGCCCTTCTCGGCCCTGCCCAGTCAGTGGAGCCGCCGCGACGCCGAGGGCCACCACGAGCGTTGGCACCGCATCGGTACGGAAGTGGGGCAGCCAGGCGTGCGGGCCCAGCGTGACGGTGTCCTCCGGCCAGCTCTCGCTGATCGCCTCGGCGAGCAATTGGGCGTCGGAGACCCGGCCATCAGCGACGCAGGCCTGCACCAGCTGGCGCATCCCCTCCTCGAGCGTCGCGGCCGGGAGGGGAACCAGAATCCGGCGTTCGCTCAGGAGGCTGGCGAGTCTCACGATCGTTGTCGGAGCAGCCCGATCACGTCGACAGGGCGGCGCATGATGCCGATGCCGGCCGCCTCGAACGCGGCCAGTTTCTCTTCGGCCGTCCCAGACGAGCCCGAGATGATGGCGCCGGCGTGTCCCATGCGGCGGCCCTTCGGCGCGGTCTGCCCGGCAATGAACCCGATCACCGGCTTGGTGACGCGCGACTTCACGAACTCCGCCGCGTTCTGCTCGTCGGTGCCGCCGATCTCGCCCATCATGACGATGGCGTCGGTCTCCGGATCATCCTGGAAGGCGCGGAGGCAGTCGATGAAGTTGGTGCCGATGATCGGATCGCCACCGATGCCCACGCAGGTGCTCTGTCCGATTCCGTTGCGGGTGAGGTGGTTCACCACCTCGTAGGTAAGGGTGCCGCTTCGCGAGACCAGCCCCACCCGGCCAGGCATGCAGATGTTTCCCGGAATGATGCCGATCTTCGCCTTGGCCCCCGGCGAGATGAGTCCTGGACAGTTGGGCCCGATGAGTCGCACGCCGCGCGCGCGGACGAACGGCACCGTCCGGCTCATGTGCATCACCGGGATGCCCTCGGTGATGCAGACAATCAGCGGCAGGCCAGCATCAGCGGCCTCGATCACCGCGGCTGCGGCCGCCATCGGCGGCACGTAAATGACCGAGGCGTTGGCGCCGGTCTTCCCTACCCCTTCCGCGACGGTGTTGAACACCGGCACCTTCCCCTCGAACGTCTGCCCGCCCTTGCCCGGCGTTACCCCGGCGACCACCTGGGTGCCGTACTCCAGCATCTGCCTCGTGTGAAACGATCCTTCGCGCCCAGTGATGCCCTGCACCAGGAGGCGGGTGTTCGCGTCGGCGAAGATGCTCATGCGGCCCCCCGGGCCAGCTTCACGACCTGCTCCACCGCCTGGTCCATGTCGCTGAGTGCGCGCATGCCGACGCCCTCGAGAATCCGGATGGCCTCGGCCTCGTTGGTGCCGGTGAGACGGATGACGATGGGCACGCCGACCTTGAACTGGCGGGTGGCGGCGACGATGCCATTGGCAACGTCGTCGGTTCGCGTAATGCCGCCGAATATGTTGAAGAGAATCGCTTTGACGTTGGGATCGCTGGTGATGATCTTGAGCGCGTTGATGACCTTCTCGGGATTCGAGCTGCCGCCGATGTCCAGGAAGTTGGCCGGCTCTCCTCCGTAGTACTTCACCAGGTCCATCGTCGCCATCGCGAGCCCCGCTCCGTTCACAACGCAGCCGACGTTGCCGTCGAGCTTGATGAACGAGAGATTGGCGCGCCGCGCCGCCGCCTCGCTCGGTTCCTCCGCCGTGTCGTCGCGCAGGAGCCCGAGGTCGGGGCGCCAGAAGAGCTCGTTGTCGTCGATGACGATCTTCGCGTCGAGCGCCAGCACCCGGCCATCGGGCGTCGTCACCAGCGGATTGATTTCGGCGAGCGAGGCGCCGTTGGCGACGAATGCCGTGTAGAGCTGCTCCACGATCTTCGCCGCCGCCTTTACCTGCGCAAAGTCGCGATAGAGCGAGAACGCCAGGCTCAGCGCCTGATGGGGGAAGACGCCGTACGCCGGGTCGACGGGAAGGCGGACGATCTTCTCGGGGGTCTTGGCCGCCACCTCCTCGATGTCCACGCCGCCGGCGGCACTCACCATGAACACCGGGCGCTGCGTCTCGCGGTCCATGATCAGGCCGAGGTAGCTCTCGGAGGAGATCTCCGCAGCGGGCACCACGAGGACCTTCTGCACCGTGAGACCCTTGATCTGCATCCCGAGAATTTCGGAAGCGTGGTCGAGGGCCTCGCCGGGCGTCCGCACCAGCCTCACTCCGCCGGCCTTGCCGCGGCCACCGGCGTGCACCTGCGCCTTGATGACGACTGGTCCGCCAAGCCGGCGGGCGATCGCCTCGGCCTCGGTGGGGGTCGACGCGACGTCGCCGTCGAGCATTGGAATGCCCTGGGCCTTGAGCAGCGCCCGCGCCTGATATTCGTGGATATTCAATTAAAGCCTCGCGATGGTGGTGCCTGTCTCGCCGCGAAGGGCGGCGGGCCCCGCGGCCAGCCGTGCGATGATGGCCCTGCCCCCGGTTGCGGCCGCGAAGGACGCCGCCGCCTCGACCTTGGGCCTCATTCCCCCCGCATCGAGTCCCCCGCCCGCGGCCAGCTCCTCGGCCTCAGCCACCGTCATTCGCCGGATCGGCCGCGCCTGGGGCGTGCCCCACCCCTGGAAGACGGCATCGACGTTAGTGAGGATCATCAATACTTCGGCGCCGAGCTGGGTGGCGAGTATGGCGGAGACGCGATCCTTGTCGACCACGGCGTCGATCCCCTCGAGTCCGAGAAAGGGATCGTCGTAGACCGGCGGCCCGCCGCCACCCGCGGCGATGACGATCGTGCCACCCTCGAGCAGCCGCCGCACGACCGGAAACTCGACGACGCCCAACGGAGCGGGGCTCGCGGCCATCCGCCGCCAGGCCCCCGCGCCATCCTGCCCCACGGCGCGCCCAGCCTCGCGCAGCCGTTCGGCCTCATCTTCACTGAGCGGATGACCGATCGGCTTGGTAGGCAAGCTCAGCGCCGGATCGTAGCGATCGACGAGCGTCTGGGTGATTACGGTGATCACGTCTCGCCGGATCTTTGCCATGGCGAGGGCGTTCTGCAGCGACTGCTGCAGCATGTACCCGATCCATCCCGCCGTCTCGGCGACGAGGACGCCGAGTGGCATCGGTTCGACCCGGCGCCGTGCGCTCTCGTTGCGGATGACCTCGTCGCCGACCTGGGGTCCATTGCCATGCACGAGGGCGATTCGCCAGCCGTCGCGCGCCAGCTCGACGATCGGCGCCAGGCTCTCGCGCGCGCGACGAAACTGGTTGGCGATCGTGGGCGGCTCATCGGAGCGCGCGAGCGCGTTTCCCCCGAGCGCGATGATCGCAGTGCGCGGCGCGGATTCCCCCGTCAAAAGCCCTCCAAGCTAGTCCCGGCCCCAGAGGGGAGCAAGCTCATTGCGCAGCGCCTTCGCTGGAGATTCCGAGCGCTCGGCGGAGCGTGTCCCATACTCTGCCGAAGCCCACCCAGTCGCCCGCACGGAGGGCCGAATCGGCGCGCAGCAGAAGTCGCCGCGCCTCCTCGAGGCGGGTCGCCTGCGCGGCACCGGCCACCGCCGGGACCGTGGCGCCGAGAAGATTGCTCCACGCTTCGGAGAAGCTGCGGCCGGCGCCCAGCCGAGAATCGCTGGCGACGCTCACCCAGACCACCGCGGTGCCCCCATCGCCCCGCCGGGCGAAGCTCACCTGGGACGCCACGACACCCGCCGGAGTCAGGTCGAAGCGCACCGGTCCCCGCTCGAGGCGTCCGCCGTCGTCCCGGATCGAATCGCTCAGCGCGCTGAACGACGGGAAGCGGTTCCAGCGGCTCTCGAGCGCCGCGCGTGACGGGAGTGCCCGCGCGGAGTCGAGACGCACGAGCCGGAGGGCGTCGGCCCCCTCCTCACGGCTCGCGACGAGCATTGCGCTCACTCGCCGGTCGGTTGAGCGCTCGTACGCGATCACGAGCTGCGGCCCCGACGTATCGGCGGCCCAGGTAATGTCGGCCCGAGCGGCCTCATTGGTGTCCGCGCCCGCGCGCGCATTGAGGTTACCGAGCCTCCATCCCGGCCGCTCGAGCGCTCTCGATTGAGCCGTGAGCAGCTCGGCGGGATAGGGCAACGCCCGAAGCACGCTCATCGGAATCGCCGACGAAGGCTCGGCGACTCCCTCGGACACCGCCACCCAGGCCTCACCGAGCGGATTGTCGCCCGGCCGAAGAAAGATCCGGGTAATCCCCGTCTCGGCGGTCACCGTTCCGATGAAAGCGGCGCGCAGCGAGCTGATCCGGCGGCCGTGCCAGGTGATCCGTGGCGCGAGGGGAAAAGTGGACGACGAGAGGTAGCCGTCGACGAGCCACATCAGCTCGCCATCGATGACGCGGGGCACTGGCTCACCCCAGGTGACGAACGGGGCGAGCCGGCCAAGCCGCCCTGCTGGAGTCATCTCCCAGTCCACCCGGGCCCCAGACGGGAGCCGGCCCAGCAGCGAGCCGGCCTGAAGGGCCCACGCGAGCATGATCCGCCGGGGCCACGACGCCACCTGGATACCGGACCCGTCTCTCCCATGGATTCGATAGCGTGGGGCGCCCGGCCGCGATGCGTCGTCGCCGAGCTCGAGGAACGCGGCGGGGCTGGGACCGGCGAGCGAGTCTCTCGCGTGATAGAAGAGCGGCTCGCCTGACTTTCCGGTACGGTCATCGGCGACCGCGACGAGCGAGACCTTCCCCGAGGTCGTCCGCCGCGCTGCCAGCCACACGGGGTGCCGGCCATTTCTCAGCGTCAGGACCGCGGGCGCCACTGAGATCGTTTCGACGGAGTCGGCCGAGAGAGCGCGGGCGATCGTGGCCGGATTCCAGAGTCCGGGCAGCGGCGGCGGCTGGGGCGGGGTCGCGATGTCGGACATACGGATGACCTGGAGCGGGTCGAGTCCGTAGGCCGCGCGGTCGATCCGCTCCGCAGTGACCGAATCGGTGAGTGCCTCACCCCCACCCTTCATGGCCGGCGGAACCATCCAGTGCCCCACGATCGATGCGCCGGCGAGCACGATCCAGCCCGCCGCGGCGAGGGCGTGCCGTGCGCGCATCGCCCATGCGGCGGAGAGCACCGACGTGGCGAGAGCCACTCCGGCCAGAAGCGGCGCCACGAGGGTCACGGCCCTCCACTGCCCCTGATCTGGGGTGGCATCGAGTCCAGCGACGAGCTCGTACGGCTCGAGGAGATATCCCCACATGAGCACCAGGGCGAATCCGACGAGGAGCCAGCCGAGATGGATGCGGGCGTGAGTGTTGATGGCGGGGCGACCCTCTATCCAGCGCACCGCGCCGACGAGGAGGTAGAGCCCGAGCACGGTGCCCAGGCCGAGTACCTCGAGGAGAAAGAAGAAGGCGTGGGCCGAGCGCCACAGCGGGAGTTGCGCAACGTAGAGGCCGAAGTCGCGCTGGAGGAAAGCCTCGGTGTCGCCGTACGAGACCCCCTGCCATGCGAGGGCCACCTGCGGGGTGAGTCGGGAAGTGCCGGCGCCCACCAGCAGGCCGAGAACCGCCCCGCTCACGACGGCCACCGCGAGCAGGGCACCAGGGGTTAGCGCCTCTCTGATCTCGAGATTTGCGACGTTCCGGCGCACCTGGACCGATCCCACTGCGCGATAGACAATGAGGAAGTGGCCCATGAACCACCCCGACGCGATGGCCACGCCGCCGATATCGAGGATGAGGCCGAGTAGGTGCCAATCAGTGAGGAAAGCGACGGATGTGGGCGACACTTCCGCGGCCCACCAGCGGTCCGCACCGAGTGCCGAGAGCCATCGACCCGCGAAGAGAAGGGCGACGATTCCCGCAAGCGCAGTGGTGAGTCGCCGGCCGCGGCGGGACACGCGCTAGGCGCGCACGCCCTGCCCGGCGAGCCACTTCACGACTTCGCCGCGGTAGGTTTCGAGTGCGCGGGGGTCGGTGGCCTCGAAGCGCATGACGAGAATTGGCTGGGTATTGGAGGCACGGAGCAGTCCCCAGCCGCTCGGAAAGGTGATTCGGACTCCGTCGATGGTATTGACGGGATACAGGGCCGCGAAGTGCGCGGCCGCCCGCTCGACGATCGCGAACTTCTCTTCCTCCGGCGCGTCGATCCGGATCTCGGGAGTCGCGGTGGTCTTTGGCAGATCGGCGAGCAGCGTGGCGAGACCGAATGGCGTGCGACTCACGATCTCGAGGAGCCTCGCGGCGGCAAAGAGGGCGTCATCGAAGCCGAAGTAGTCGCCGCCGAAGAACATGTGCCCGCTCATCTCGCCGGCAAGAGGAGCGTGCAGCTCCTTCATTTTCGCCTTGATTAGCGAGTGCCCGGTCTTCCACATCACCGGCCTGGCGCCCGCCGCCTCGAGCGCCTGGGGCAGCACCTCGGAGCACTTTACGTCGAAGATGACCGGCGTCCCCGCGCCGAAGCGCCGCACGGCGTCGCGCCCGAGGATGATGAGGATCTGATCGCCCCAGATGATCTCGCCCATTTCGTCGACCGCGCCGATGCGGTCGGCGTCGCCGTCGAAGGCAATGCCCAACTCGGCGCCCGTCCGCCGTACCGCCGCCTGAAGGTCGCGCAGGTTCTCGGGGACGGTCGGATCGGGGTGGTGGTTCGGGAACGTTCCATCCGACTCGCAGAAGATGGCGCTGACCTCCGCGCCGACCTCCCGGATGGTTGAGGCCGCCACCAGGCTCCCTGCCCCGTTGCCGCAATCGATCACCACCTTGACCGGCCTCACCAGGTGGTGCCGGGCGACGATGGCCTCGCGATACCGGCGGAGCACGGTGTCGTCGCTCGTCTCGCTGCCGCTTCCGGCCCGCCACCGTTCGGCGGTAATGATCTCCCAGAGATCGAGGATCTCGTCGCCGTGAAACGCCTCGCCGCCAAGCACCATCTTGAAGCCGTTGAACTCCGGCGGGTTGTGCGACCCGGTGACCTGAAGCCCGCCATCGGTCCCGGGGGTAGTAACGGCGAAGTAGAGCGCCGGGGTGGGCAGCGTGCCTACTTCGATCGCGACCCCGCCCGCTTCGACGATCCCCTGCCGGACACCCCCGGAGAGTGCGGGCCCCGAGGGACGGTTGTCGCGCCCCACCGCAATCACCGGGGCGCGCCCGAGCCGGTCCCACGCGACGCTGGCGAAGGCGCGGCCGATGCCGCGCGCCAGCTCCGGCGTGAGCTCCTTGCCGACGATCCCGCGCACGTCGTACTGGCGGAAGATGGACTTGGGGACGTTCATGGGACTTGGCCTCGGGAAAACCGGCGTGGGCAGGTCAGGGGCCGGCCAGCGGCCGCGCGGTCTGCGTGAGGGTCGCGGCACTCTGACCCGCCAGGTCGAGGAGTCCCCCGGGCCAGACGCCGAGCAGAATGATCAGCGCCACCGACACTCCGATCGCGCCGAGGGCCGCGGGATTCAGCCGGGCGCCGCCTTCGCGGGAGGGCGCCGGAGCCGGCTTCATGTACATCGCCATCACCACCGGCAGATAGTAGCCTGCCGAAACCACGCTCGTCAGTACGAGCACCACCGGAAGGATGAACTGACCCTGCGCCACGGTGGCGCTGATGATGTACCACTTCCCGATGAACCCGAAGGTGCCGGGAAAGCCGAGCAGTGACAGCATGCAGATGCTCAAGCCGAGCGCCACGCCGGGACGCGTGGCGGCGAGACCGGCCAGGTCGTCGTTGGTGAGATCGCGCTCACCGTCCCGCCCGAGGACCGCGAGGAATCCGAAGCTCGCGAGCGTGGTGAGCCCATAGGCGAAGAGGTACAGCAGGACGGCGCCGGCACCGGCCAGGGAGCCTGCCCAGACCGCGACGAGGAGGTACCCGGCGTGGGCGATCGAGCTGTATGCGAGCATCCGCTTGAGCGGACGCTGCGCCAGCGCGACGAGATTGCCGACGACCATCGAGGCAATCGCCATGGCCGCCACCACCGGTTGCCACACCGGGGCCGCCGAGGGAAACGCCTCGAGCAGCACCCGAACCAGCGCCGCGAACGCCGCTGCCTTGACGCCCGTCGCCATGAAGCCGGTGACCGGCGTGGGCGAGCCGTCGTAGACGTCGGGCGCCCACATGTGGAACGGCACCGCGGCCACCTTGAAGCCCAATCCGATCAGGAGCATTCCCAGCCCGAGCGAGGCCATGAGCGGCGGGAGCTTGCCCGAGAGTTGGGCACCGATGAGGGAGAGGTTCGTGGTGCCGGTGGCGCCGTAGACGAGGGCGATCCCATAAAGCAGAAATCCGGAGGCGAACGCGCCGATCAGGAAATACTTGAGTGCGGCCTCGGCGGAGAACGGATTGGAGCGGTTGAAGCCGGCGAGGACGTAGACGGCTACCGACATCAGCTCCAGCCCGAGGAAGAGGACGATCAGATCTTCGGCCCCGACGAGAAACATCATCCCGGCGGTGGCCAGGAGGATAAGGGCGTAGTACTCCGGAGCCAGCAGTCGCTCGCGCTCCATGTAAGCGAGTGAGATCATGATGGTCCCGGCGGCCATGATCAGCACGAGCGCCGCGGTCGCATAGCGGAACGGATCGAGCGCGACCATCTGCGCGAGCCCGTCCGGTTCCACCCCTTTGACCCAGAGCGCCGCCAGGCCGGCGCCGCTCACCGCGATCCCCAGGAGGCTGAGCCAGCCGGCGAGTCGGCTGTCATCCGCCGTGCTGTGGCGCCAGCTCACCACGAGCAGCACGGCAAGTGCCGCCACGGTGAGCAGGATTTCCGGCAGCAGCGCGATGGTGATGCCCAGCGGCGTGGTCAGGTCGAGTCGGATCATGGCTGGACCACCTCGGCTGCCGGCGTCGCGCCCAGGCGGACCGATTCGGGAAGCTGGTGCGGCTTCATGGCTTCGAGGAAGCGTGCGGAAGCCGACTCCGTCCGCCGGAGCACCGGCGCCGGGTAGAGCCCCATCCAGACGATGCCGGCGATGAGGGGGAGGAGCACCGCGAGCTCGCGTCCCGACAGGTCGGTCAGGCGCTCGTTCTCGGGGTCGTCGAGCGGGTTGAAGATCAGCCGCTGCAGAGCCCAGAGCATGTACGCCGCGGCGAAGATGACGCCGGTGGTGGCGATCGCCGTGGCGAGAGGGAACGACGTGAAGCTGCCGAGCAGCACGAGGAACTCGCCGACGAAACCGTTGAGCCCCGGGAGCCCGATCGACGCCAGGGACACGACCGTCAGGATGAGGCTGAAGATGGGGATCGCCCGCGCGATGCCGCCGTAGTCGGCGATGAGGCGCGTGTGGCGCCGCTCGTACAGCATGCCGATCAGCAGGAACAGCGCCCCGGTGGACAGCCCGTGGCTGATCATCACCATCAGGGCTCCCTGCGCGCTCTGCATGGTGCCGCCCCAGATGCCCAGCATCGCGAACCCCATGTGGCTCACCGACGAGTAGGCAACCAGCTTCTTGAAGTCGGGCTGCACCAGGGCGACGAGGGCACCGTAGATGATCCCGATGATCGCGAGCACCACCATCAGGTGGCTCACCGCGGGGCTCATCGCCACCTGTGGAAAGAACGGAATGGCGAACCGGAGAAAGCCGTAGGTGCCGATCTTGAGCATCACCGCGGCCAGGAGGACGCTCCCCGCCGTCGGCGCCTCGACGTGCGCGTCGGGAAGCCAGGTGTGGAACGGGAAGATGGGAACCTTGATGGCGAAGGCGATGGCGAATGCGGCGAAGAGCCACGGGGCCAGGCTGCCGACGGCACCGGCGTTCTGCAGCAGGTGGTCGTACGAGAAGGAGAGATATCCGGTGACGGCCTGAATCTTCCAGACCATGACGACGATCGCCACCAGCATCAGAAGCGACCCGGCCATGGTGTAGATGATGAACTTGATGGCGGCATAGAGGCGATTGGTGCCGCCCCAGATCCCGATGATGAAATACATCGGGATCAGCACCACATCGAAGAAGATGTAGAACACGAAGAGGTCGAGCGCGATGAACACACCGACCAGCCCCGCCAGGAGGATGAGCATGAGGGCGTAGAAGCCGCGCTCGCGAACGCTGATGTACCGCCAGCTTGCCAGGACGCTGAGCGGCATGAGGACCGTGGTGAGCAACACCATCACCAGCGAGATACCGTCCATGCCGACGCGATAACTGATCCCCCAGCTCGCGATCCATGGCGTGTCGAAGACGAGCTGCATCGACTGGCGGGAGGGATCGAGCGACCACCAGAGGCCCGCGGAGAGGACGAACTCCAGCGTCGTGACCGCCAGTGCCAGGTATTTCGCGGAGCGCTCGTTGGCGAGCAGCACCGGCACCACGCCGATGAGCGGCAGGATCACGAGGGCGTGCAGGATCCAGCCGTTGTAGCCGACGGACTCGAGAAATTGGCTCATGGCGACCTCAGCGCAGCACGGCGCGCAGGACCCACAGCGCACCGACGAGAAAGATCACCACGTACATCCCGACCTGCCCCGACTGGAGCCGGCTGCCCAGCCATCCGAGGGCGCGGCTCACCCGGGCGGCACCATTGACTCCCACGCTGTCCACCAGCGTCTGGTCCACGCCCTTCCAGAGCACCATCCGCGAAACCCAGTCGAGCGGGCGAACGATGACCACGTCAAACAGCTCGTCCACGTAGTACTTCCGGTTGAGCACCAGCGCGAAGCCGTGGTCGGGCAGTGACTGCCGCGCCGGGAGGATGGGCCGTCCGAGCGTGGCACGTAACCCCGCCACGAGGCCGACGACGCCAATGGCGACCGCCGCACCAATGAGCAGGTACTCGACCGTGCCGTGCGGCATCTGGAGGGCGAAGAATCGCTCCGCCGGGGCGACGACCGGCTCGAGCCAGTGCTCGAGCGCCGCCCCGCCACCGACGAGCGGCGGGAGATTCAGCACTCCGCCTGCAAGGCTCAGCACGCCGAGCACGAGCAGCGGCGCGGTCATGACCCAGCGAGCCTCATGGAGATGCGTGCGCTCCTTCTCGCCGGTGCGGTTCTCTCCGAGGAAGGTCATCGCGATGAGTCGCGCCATGTAAAATGCGGTGAGGAAGGCCGCCACCACGCCCATGGCGTAGAACAGGTAGTAAATCGGATGCTCCCCGCCCCGGGCAAAGGCCGCGGAGAGGATCTCATCCTTCGAGAAGAACCCGGAGAACGGCGGGATGCCGGCGATCGCGAGCGTGGCAATAAGCATGAGCAAGAAGGTGATGGGCATCTGCCGTCTCAGGCCGCCCATGTTCCGCATGTCCTGCGCGTCGTCGTGCGAGTGGGTTGCGTGATACGCGTGATGCATCGCGTGAATCACGCTGCCCGCACCGAGGAAGAGCAGCGCCTTGAAGAAGGCGTGCGTCACCAGGTGGAAGACCCCGGAGACGTACGCGCCGGTGCCGACGGCCAGGAACATGTAGCCGAGCTGGGACACGGTGGAGTAGGCCAGCACCTTCTTGATGTCGTACTGCCGGAGCCCGATCGTGGCCGCGAAGAGCGCGGTGAGGGCGCCGATGCCCGCCACCACCGTGCTCGAGACCGGGGCCATCGCGAAGAGGACGTTGGTGCGGGCGACGAGGTAGACGCCTGCCGTGACCATCGTCGCCGCGTGGATGAGCGCCGAGACCGGGGTCGGGCCCGCCATCGCGTCGGGGAGCCAGGTGTAGAGCGGGATTTGCGCTGACTTGCCGGTGCAGCCTAGGAAGAGAAGCAGCGTGATCGCCGTGACGATGGCGCCGCCAGGCTGGAGCACGGAGGGTGCCCGCGCCGTGACGTCCGCGAAGTCGAGACCGCCGAACGCGCGCCAGATGAAGAACATGGCGACGAGAAAGCCGAAGTCGCCGATGCGGTTCATGACGAAGGCCTTCTTGCCGGCGTCGGCATTGACCGTGTCGCTGAACCAGAAGCCGATGAGCAGGTAGGAGCAGAGCCCCACCCCTTCCCAGCCGATGAACATCACCGGAAAACTCGAGCCGAGCACCAGCACCAGCATGAAGACGATGAAGAGATTGAGATACGCGAAGTAGCGCGCGTAGCCCGGGTCTTCCTTCATGTAGCCGACGCTGAAAATGTGGATCAGGCTGCCGACGCCGGTGACCACCAGGAGCATGACCGCGGAGAGCTGGTCGACCTGGAAGGCGAGGTCAACCTGCAGGCGCTCCACCGGGAGCCAGGGCCAGAGCTTCACGATGATCGGCCCGTGAGGCGGATTCCGCAGCAGCTCGAGAAAGACGCCGACGGACACCGCGAACGCGCCAAGGAGCACGCCGGGGCCCACCACCGACACGGCGACCTTGGCGCGGGGCCGGCCGAGCGCGAGCGCACCATTGACGAGGAAGCCGCCGAGGGGAAGTGCGACGGCGAGCCAGACCAAGTGGGAGAAGTTCATCACCCGTGCAGCAGGTTGATGTTCTGGAGGTCGACCGATTGCCTGTGACGGAACATGGCCAGGATGATCGCCAGGCCCACTGCCGCTTCGGCGGCTGCCACGGTCATCACGAAGAAGACCATGATATAGCCGCTGGCGCCGTAGAGCTGCGCGAACGCCACGAAGGTGAGGTTGACCGCGTTCAGCATCAGCTCGATGCACATGAACAGCACGATGGCGTTCCGGCGAAGGAGCACGCCCGCCACGCCGATGCTGAACAGGATGGCGGACAGGCCGAGTGACGGTCCGAGGAGCATCACACCTTCCGCTTGGCGAGGACGACGGCGCCGACGATGGCCGCCAGGAGGAGAATCGAGGTGATCTCGAACGGCACCAGATACGTTTGGAAGAGCGGAGCGGCGATCGCCCCTACCACCCCGCGCGCCTCACTCTCCTGGCGGGCAATTTCACCCGCCGCGAACGCGACGCGCGGATCGCTGAAGGGCGCGGCCTGGGCCAGCTCGGCCGCCAGGCGGTGGGGGGTGTAGCGCCAGAGCGTGATCAGCTCGCCGACCAGTAGCCCGAAGATGACCACCGTGGCCGTCACCGCCGACGGTCCCCGCAGGTCGGAGGAGGGGTGCCCCAGATTGAGGAGCATGATCACGAAGAGGAAAAGCACCATCACGGCGCCGGCGTAGACCAGGACCTGAATCGCCGCGATGAACTGGGCGTCGAGCAGCACGTAGATGGCGGCGAGCGAGAACATGGCGGAGACGAGCCAGAGTGCGGCGCTCACCGGGTTACGCTGCAGGATGCAGAGCGTCGCGGAGAGCACCGCAACGGCCGCGAAGAACCAGAACACCGCGTTGGCCATCTATTCGCCCCGGGGGTCGGCGGGATCCCAGAGCGTCGAGACCGGATGCGTCTGCGACGAGAGGCGCTCGAGGTCGTAGACGAAACGATCGCGCGAGTACTCCGAGTTCTCGAAGTGCACGCCGACGTGGATGGCCTCCTCCGGGCATACCTCCTGGCAATATCCGCAGAAGA
Organism: Gemmatimonadales bacterium; assembly: GCA_050733115.1. GTDB lineage: Bacteria > Gemmatimonadota > Gemmatimonadetes > Gemmatimonadales > GWC2-71-9 > CAVVWJ01. The sequence goes on along the minus strand of JBOHSC010000318.1, from coordinate 385 downwards.
CACATCGAAACTCGTCGATCTCGTAGATGAGCGGGTAACGGTTTCCCTGCTCGTCCTCGCCTGGTACCAGCTTGATGCAGTTGGCGGGGCAGATCTGCGGGCAGAGCCCGCACGCCACGCACTTGGAGCGCCCCTGCTCGTCGGTGAGCATGCGATGGGTGCCGCGCCACCGGTCGGAGATGCTCCATTGGCCCATGCCGTTGTCGGGCCCGGTGCTCTTCTCCTCGGGATACTGCATTGTCACCTTCGGCTCGAACATGTGCTTGAAGGTGAGCGCCATTCCCTTGAGCGTGGCGCGCACGTAGCTCACGTTGCGCTCAGGGCGCTTGAGGACCTTGACGCCGATGGCCATCAGCTTGCCACGACCGGCGGCCGGGTGGCGGCC
>JBOHSC010000317.1:0-3540 GCA_050733115.1 Gemmatimonadales bacterium | reverse complement strand
CAGGTGGCCCGCGCCGAGGGAAGGCGGGTCTTCGCGTTCACCAAGCCGGGGGACGTCGAAGGGCAAGCATTCGCCCGCGAGGTCGGGGCGGAATGGGCGGGCGGGTCCGATGAACGGCCGCCGGTGGAGCTCGACGCGGCCATCATTTTCGCCCCGGTGGGCGGGCTCGTACCGGCGGCGCTCGGCGCAGTCGTGAAGGGCGGAACGGTCGTCTGCGGCGGCATTCACATGAGTCCCATCCCCTCGTTCCCCTACGAGATCCTCTGGGGCGAACGCGTCATTCGCTCGGTGGCGAATCTCACGCGCCGGGACGGCGAGGAGTTCCTCGGCGTCGCCGCCAGGACACCGCTTCGGGTTGTCGTCGAGCCCCTGCCCCTGACGGCAGCAGACGATGCGCTGGCGCGGCTCCGATCGGGACGGCTACGCGGCGCCGCGGTGCTCGTGCCCCAGGCGACCGCTTGATGCACATCAGGCGGTGACCTCCCAGCCGAGGAAGCGAGTGGTCTCGCGGGCGATCAGCTGCTCCTCGTCGGTCGGGATAACGTAGGCCGCCAGCGCGGAGCAATCGGTGGAGATTCGCTCGTCGCCATGCGAGTTCCGCTCCCAATCCAGCTCGAGTCCCGCCCAGCCGAGCCGCTCGCACACGCGGCGCCGGATCTCGGGCGAGTGTTCCCCGATCCCCCCGGTGAAAATCAGAGCTTCCGCCCCCTCGAGGACCGCGAGGTACGCCCCGACGTACTTCCGGACACGATAGCAGAAGAGCTCAACCGCCAGCTCGGCCGCGGCATCGCGCCTCCCGAGCAGCTCTCGCATGTCTCCGGTCCCGGCAATTGCCCGCAATCCCGACTCGCGATTCAGCACCTCGACCAGCCGATCGGGCGTCATCCCGTCGTACAGCAGGTGCGTGAGTACTCCCGGATCCAGATCGCCGGGCCGCGTCGCCATCACCAGCCCCTCCAGCGGTGAGTATCCCATGGAGGTGTCCACCGACCGCCCCCGCCGGATGGCCGCCGCGGAGCACCCACCGCCCAGGTGGAGCGTAATGATGGTGGGCTCGGGCGTCCCCGCGATCTCCGCGTAACGCTCCGCGACCCACCGGTGGGACCAGCCATGAAATCCATACCGGCGGACGCCGGGGAAGTCGGGAATCGCGTACCGGCGCGCCACTTCGGGCAGCGTGTCGTGGAAGGCGGTGTCGAACACGGCGACGAGCGGGACTCCCAGATCGAGCGTCGCTTCGATGCCGGCGATGGCCGGCCCGTTGTGAAGGGGCGCGAGCGGCAGCACGTCGCGGAGCTCGCGCAGCATGTCGCCGGTCATGGCAACGGGTGCGGAAAAGCGGGCGCCGCCGTGGACTACCCGGTGCGCGATCGCATCGGGAGCCACCGGCAAGGAGCCCAGCGCCCGCCGCACGGCATCACGGTAGCCGCCCGCCACCTCGGTGATATCAGCGGAGATCCGCTCGAGGCCGCCGTGATGCCGTGCGGCGTAGAGCTTGGTCTTGACGGTAGCGCTGCCGCAGTTGACGACCAGCAGATGATGCCCCCCGGAATGCCGAATGATCGGTTCCTCCTTTCCTCACGATCCCTTCACGCGGCCCGTTGCATAATGGGTATGCCTGAGGATGTAGCCGGAGGGAAGGAGATTGTCTACGGTGCAGAGGAGGAACGATGTCAGTCTTGTTCGCCGACCGCCGTGACGCCGGACGCCGGCTGGCGACCCGCTTGGAGCGACTCAAGGGGCGCTCGGATGTCATCGTGCTCGGCCTGCCGCGCGGCGGAGTACCCGTCGCCTACGAGGTCGCACTCGCGCTGAGTGCGCCTCTGGATGTCTTCGTCGTGCGCAAGCTCGGCGTTCCCGGTCACGAGGAGCTCGCGATGGGTGCGGTCGCGTCGGGGGGTGTCCGCGTCATCAATGACGGTGTCGTGCGGTCGCTGGGCATCTCCCGGAAGACATTCGACGCGGTCACCGAGGAGGAGGAGCGGGAGGTCGTGCGACGGGAACGGGGCTTCCGCATGGGCCGGCCGCTCCCGACCCTTCGGAATGCGACCGTCGTCCTCGTCGACGATGGTGTGGCGACGGGGTCGACCGTGATCGCGGCGGTCCACGCGCTCCGCGAGTTCCATCCGGCGTCGATCGTCGTGGCCGCGCCCGTCGTGTCAGGCGAATCGGCACGGATGATCCGGCGCGCGGCCGACGACTGCGAGTGCGTAACCGTGCCCGAGCCCTTCTACGGTGTCGGCATGCACTACGAGGACTTCTCACAGACTTCAGACGGAGAGGTCCGCCAACTGCTGGCCGACGCGGCCGCGCGTACCGACCTCGACGGGGCACCCCATGCCGCCCGTGCCTGATCGCGCCGTCGTCGCGGCGATTCGCGCGGCCGCGCGGCGGCTCGAGGGATCGCCCGGAGATTTCGACTCGTTGTTCGCCATGATCGGCGACGCGCGGTACGTCCTCATCGGCGAGGCCTCGCATGGGACCCATGACTTTTACCGTGTCCGCGCGGAGATCACCAAGCGCCTGATCCGGGAGAAGGGATTTCGCGCGGTCGCGGTCGAAGGCGACTGGCCCGATGCGTACCGGGTGAACCGCTATGTACGCGGGCGCGCCGGGGACGCCGACGCCGAGGAGGCGCTGAGCGGCTTCCGGCGTTTCCCGCAATGGATGTGGCGCAACGCGGACGTGCTCGACTTTGTTGGCTGGCTGCGGGAGCACAACGACACGCGCCCCGACGAGCGCAGCAAGGTCGGCATGTATGGGCTCGACGTCTACAGCCTCCATGCGTCCATGGAGGCGGTCCTGTCCTATCTGCGGCGGGTCGATCCCCCGGCGGCGCGCAGGGCCGAGCAACGGTACGCCTGCTTCGATCATTTCGGGGGCGACCCCCAGACGTACGGTTACGCCACCACGCACGGGCTTGCGGCATCCTGCGAATCCGAGGTCATCGGCCAGCTGGTGGAGCTCCGATCGGCGGCCGCGGAGTATGCCAGAAGGGACGGACGCCAGGCGCCCGACGACATCTTCTTCGCCGAGCAGAATGCCAAGGTCGTAGCCAGCGCGGAACGGTACTACCGCGAGATGTTCACCCGCGGGGCCGGATCGTGGAACCTCCGCGACCGGCACATGATGGACACGCTCGGGTCGCTGACGGCATTTCTGGACGGCGAGGGGTCTCGTGCCAGGGTGGTCGTCTGGGCGCACAACTCCCATCTGGGAGACGCGCGGGCGACGGCAATGCACCACCGTGGAGAAGTGAACCTTGGCCAGCTGGTCCGCGAACGGGTGGGCCCCGACGCCGTTCTCGTCGGCTTCACCACTTACGCCGGAACCGTCACAGCCGCCTCGGACTGGGATGCCCCGGTCGAGCGAAAGCGGGTGCGGCCGGCGCTACCGGAAAGTTACGAGGCCCTGTTTCACGAGGTCGCCGCCGGCAACTTCCTTCTCGATCTGCGCGCGGCAACCGACGCAGCGTCGGCGCTGGGAATGCCCCGGATCGAGCGGGCCATCGGCGTGATCTACCGTCCCGACACCGAGCGC
>JBOHSC010000316.1:0-4627 GCA_050733115.1 Gemmatimonadales bacterium | reverse complement strand
ATCATGGACGGCAACGGCCGCTGGGCAACGGGGAAGGGCCGTTCGCGGTCATCGGGTCACCGGGAGGGAGCGAATACGGTCCGGCGAGTGGTCGAGTGCGCGCCCGACCAGGGCATCGGCGTGCTCACGCTCTTCGCGTTCAGCGCCGACAACTGGCGTCGCCCTCCGGCGGAGGTCACCTGGCTGATGCGGCTGTTCGGAGAGTATATCCGGGGGGAAACTGCCCGCTGTGTGGCCAACGGCGTCCGCATGGAAATCATCGGCCGGAGAGACCGGATCGGTGCGCGGCTGCGACAGGCGATCGAGATCGCGGAGCGTGCAACGGCTTCCGGCACCCGTCTCCATCTGAGGATCGCCCTCGACTATTCGGCGCGCGATGCGATCCTGCGGGCGGCCCAGTGCCTCAAGGCTGATTCGGTGCCTTCGCGGGATTCATTCGGGCGCCTCCTGGCCATCGTGGATCATGGGACACCGGTCCCCGAGGTCGATCTGCTCATAAGGACCGGCGGCGAGCGCCGTCTCAGCGACTTCCTGCTCTGGGAAGCGGCCTATGCGGAGCTGCACTTTACCCCGCTGATGTGGCCGGAGTTCGGCCCGGCAGGGCTCAGGGAGGCGTTGGACGATTTTTCGACACGGCGGCGCCGGTTCGGGGGTCTCGGGAACCATCTCCAGGCGGACTGCGTTTCGGCGAAAGCGCGACATATGCGCCCGAAGGCCGGGACGGCGGGCTCACCCTGGGAGGGAAGTGCGTGACCGATCGACCGGGTCTCACCTGCACCGAGGTCTTCGAGCGACTCGACGACTACCTCGACCGCAACCTGTCTGCCGACGAGCTGGCCCTCGTCGCGAGGCACCTCGACGAGTGTGTCGTCTGCGCCGGAGAATATCGTTTTGAGGCAACGGTGCTCGAGGGACTCAAGGCCCGCCTGCGGCGGATCGAAGCTCCCCCCTATCTCCTCTCCTCCATCATGCTGCGCCTGCAAGCCGAGCCGGACACCGACTAGCCCGCCGCGAGACCGCCCCCACTGATCGCCCTCTACAAGAACGATGTGCTAGTGCTGTTGAGCGTGACCGTGGGCGACAAGCGCATCGAGGTGCTCGCCGACCGTATCAACCTCGAGTTTGTGCTCGGCAACAAGGTATATTGCGAAGTCGCCAGCGAGTGAGGAGGCCATCATGACGGCGACGAGCGCCACCACCCCAGCTCAGGCGCGGATCGGGGCACGCGAGGCAAGGCTCCAGGCGGACTACGCGCCTCTCTACCCCGGAATTTCGGCGGACGAGTGGCAGCCGGCAGCGGTCCTGGCCGATCGCGTGCTCGCGGGGCGGCTCCTGCGCGGAGCCAGCTCCGCGCTGCAGGGACGAGCGCTGACGGACGAGCACTTCGAGTTCCGCGGTGGGGGAGACAAGGGCCCATGGGGGGAGCGGGAGGGATTCCGGCCGGGCCGGGAAACGCACTAGCCCTCTAGCGGGCCCGCTGGGTATCGAGATGCCCGCATCCCGGGCAGGCGTGATTCTCCTCGACGAATCCGCCGAGCGCCGCATCGTATCCCGGCTCGCGGGTTTCCGCGGTCACCATCAGCTTCTCGGCGTGATGATTCATCTCGCCGCCGCACTTGGTGCATTGCATTCACGTCTCGCCGTTCTCGTCGAATGCCTTGCCAACCCCGCCGACATTCACGTCCCAGAAGATCGCGACCGTTGATGAGCTCCGACTGCACCTCGCTGCGTTCCATATTCAGTGGCTCACGAATCTCGACCTTCGACTTCTGACCTCCGGCTCTCATATGACCTCTGAAGATCATGCCCCCACCGGCCCCGACCTCCGCCAAGGTGTGTCCGCCGAATCGGTGAAGGACGGGGGCTGCGTAGCAGGACACCTGAACGGCGAAGCGGTGCTCCTTGCGCGCGTCGGGGCCGAGTGGTTCGCCATCGGCGCCACCTGCACCCATTACAGCGGCCCTCTGGCGGAGGGATTGATCGTCGGCGAAACGGTGCGGTGTCCGTGGCACCACGCCTGTTTCAGCCTGCGCACCGGGCAAAACCTGCGGCCGCCGGCGCTGAGGGACGTGGACCGGTATGCGGTCGAGCAGCGCGGCGGCAAGATCTTCGTCACGGGCAAGGCTCCGGCGGCGCCGCAGCCCAGGTTGAACCCGAGTGCACCCCCCAAGTCGGTGGTGATCGTCGGCTCGGGGGCCGCGGGAGACAGCGCCCCGGCGACTCTCAGGGGCGAAGGGTATGGCGGCCCGATCACGATCGTGGACCCCGACCCGAGCGCGCCCTACGATCGTCCCAACATCTCCAAGGACTATCTGGCGGGGACCGCGCCCGAAGAATGGCTGCCGCTCCGGTCGCCCGAGTACGATCGCGAGCAGCAGATCACGCGGCTGGCCGGCCGCAGGGCAACCGAGCTCAGGCCGGCGCAGCGCGAGCTGTCGCTCGACGACGGCAGCACCCTGAGCTACGGGTCGCTGCTCCTGGCCACCGGGGCGTCACCTGTCGAGCTGGGGCCGGAGACCATCCGTCCGGGTGCCCGGCTGTACTATCTGCGCTCGCTCGACGACAGCCGTGCCATCATCGCGGCGGCGAAGAAGGCAAAACGGGCGGTGGTACTGGGGGCGAGTTTCATCGGACTCGAGGTGGCGGCGTCGCTGCGGGCACGCGGACTGGAGGTGCACGTGGTAGCCCCCGAATCCCGCCCCCTGGAGCGAGTGCTCGGCGCCGAGCTGGGCGATCTGGTTCGTGGGGTGCACGAGGAACATGGCGTCACCTTCCACCTGGAGCGGAAAGCGCGCGAGATCGGGAAGGATGGTGTCGTCCTCGAGAGCGGAGAGCGACTGGCGGCCGACTTCGTCGTGGCCGGTATCGGTGTGAGACCGAATCTCGGGCTGGCCGAAGCGGCGGGGCTGGCACTCGATCGCGGGCTGAAGGTGAATGAGTATCTCGAGACGAGCGCACCCGGCGTCTTTGCCGCCGGCGACATCGCCCGCTGGCCCGACCCGCACACCGGCGAGCGGATCAGGGTGGAGCACTGGGTCGTCGCGCAACGGCAGGGGCGCTGCGCCGCCCGTAACATGCTTGGCTTGCGCGAGCGCTTCGAGGCGGTCCCATTCTTCTGGAGCCTCCACTACGACCTGGTCATCAACTACGTGGGCCACGCCGAGCGGTGGGATGAGGTGGCCATAGACGGAAACATCGGAGAGAGAGATTGTGCGGTCCGCTACCTGCGCGGCGGCCAGGTGCTCGCCGTGGTCACCATCAATCGCGACCGCGAGAGTCTGCAGCTCGAAGCGGCGCTGGAGCGGGGCTCACTGCTCCCCGGCTGACCACCGGTAGATCGTGTTGGCGTAGGAGCGAAGGCTGCCGACGCGCAGTAGATCATTCGACGGAAGCGAGATTGTAGAGCGCCCGCCACGCGCGGAAGACCTCGCGGTAGTCGTCATGGGTGTAGTCGAGCGTCCGCCCGCCGGTGCACCGCGAGCCCGGCACCAGTTCCGCCATGTCGGCCATCTGGGTGAGGGCGAATTCGACCTCGAGGTGGACCGGGCTCTCGAGCTCCAGCGGCTCGTGAGGACGCCGGAGCGCGGCGCTGGTGCCTTCACGGATCCGCCGGCACGCCTCGGTGGGGTGCACGCTCCGGGCCGCGAAGCGCCCGACGGCCTGCTTTACGATGACCGTCTCCACCGATCCGCCGAGCAGGTCACGCGCTTCGGCAGCGAGCGCCTGGTCGCCGCTGACGAGTGCCACCGGCACACCGTAGGTCCCGGCGAGGGCGGCGTTGAGGGCCAGCTCGCCCACCGGCCGGCCGTTGAGCCGCGCCTCGTGAACCCGACTGGTGTAGGTGTGATCAATGATTGCATTGTGGGTGCCGGCCCGGGCGTGATACCCGATGAAAAGGGCGGCGTCGAATCCTTCTTCGATTCCCTCGACCATCGACCGGATCTTGGGCCCGCCGCTCAGCAGCTCCGCAGCCGGGTTCAGCTCCTCGGCCAGGAGATTGAGCATGAGCCAATGGCTGTCGTTGACCAGGATGGTGGTTGCCCCGGCGGCGAGGGCGCCGTCGATGGCGGCGTTGGCCTCGGCCGTCATGAGGCGGCGAAATCGATTATACTCTCCCGCGTACCGGGGATCGGTCGGGTCGGTCTGGTCCTCGTGAACTACGCCGGCAATCCCTTCCATGTCGACGGAAATGTAGACCCGCATTGGCGCTCCAGTGGTATGTGGCAGGGGGGCCGGCCATCAGAGGATGAAGTATGCGCGCTGTGACTGTTGGACTGCTGGCAGCCGTTGCCGTGACGGGGTGCGCTCCCCGCGGCGACAAGGCACCGAACTCGCCCCTGGAGCAGGGAAGGCTGTACACTTCCTGGCTGTACGGCAGCGAGTATCAGAAGCTCTGGGATCGCTTTTCGCCCGACATGCGTCAGACCTTCGGCACGGTGGGCGACCTGGCAAGCTTTGCCGGCCGCGCCGTGACCCGGCTGGGCTCGGAGAAAGGCGCGGTGGATGAGCAGGTGTCGGACGCCGAGGCGCTTCGGGTTTACCGGCGGAGGGCCTCGTTCGATACCGCCAAGCGACAGATGCTGATCGAGTGGAGCCTGGCCAAGGATGGCGAGGTGACCGGCCTGGT
>JBOHSC010000315.1:0-3837 GCA_050733115.1 Gemmatimonadales bacterium | reverse complement strand
GCCTTGCGAACGTTTTCGGGGTCGCGCTCGAAAGCGAACTCGGGCGAGTGCACGCCAACCACCACGAGCCCATCCTTCTCGTACCGCGCCGCCCACGCTTTGACGTACGGGAGGGACCGGAGGCAGTTGATGCAGGAGTAGGTCCAGACATCCAGCAGCACGACGTGCCCGCGAAGGTTTGTGGGGGTTAGCGGCGAGGAATTGAGCCAGCCCGTGGCCCCCGAAAGGTCAGGCAGTTGGTCCGCATCCGCCGTCTTCAAGGAATCTGCTGGCGGACTCGCGCTGACGCGAGGGCCGCCGGCCAATCGATCGACGAGCCGATGCTCGAGGGCGGTTGTGTTCGCCAGGGAGAGGCGCGCCAGGATCCCCGTGTCCCATCCGAAGACCGCCGCCAGGACGCCCAGAAGTACCGCGACCCCGAGCCCCTTCCTGATCCAGTCTTCCGCTCCGAGCCCTCGCTTCATCGCGGCAAAGACCCTCTTGCCGGCGACGGTTGCCAGCCCGAGCGAGACCGCGGCACCCATGCCGAAGGCGAGCAGCAGCAGCGTAGTCCGCGCGTTGGCACCACCGAGCGCCGCGCCCGTCAGGATCAGGCCGAGCACCGGACCCGCGCACGGTGCCCACAGGAATCCAACCGCGACTCCCAACAAGAACGATCCACCAGGTCCCGTACCGGTCTGGCTTGCTCGCTTTTGTAGGCGAGCTCCCAAAGTGACAAATGGTCGCGTCAGCCAGACTCCAAGACTGGGCAGCAGCAGCATCAGGCCCAGCACGGCCAGCACGACAAGCGCCGCGACTCGACCAATCTGATTCGCCCGCACGACCCAAGCTCCACCGATGGCTGCAGCCGAGGCAACGGTCGCGAACGTGAGCGCCATGCCGAGGAGAGTAGGCAGCGAGCTGCTTCGAAACGGCCGATCCGCCCGGGCAAAGACAAACGGGAGGACGGGCAGGACGCATGGGCTGAAGATCGTGAGGGTTCCGCCCAGGAAGGCGAGGAGGAGAAGGAGCATTTCCTAACTTTGCCACAAATCGTGCCGTACGTCAGCCCTTCCGAGTAGGCGCACAAGCCAACCACTCGCTCGTTTCGTCAATTGTGATCCAGCCCGGCGCGGCGTATGGTCCAACTCATCGTTGGGGTCAGCCGCTCCCAGCTCGAGCGGACTCATGCATGCGCCTCGTCCACCGTTGCGTGGAGGATTCCGATGCTCCATCTCGATACCGGCAACACTGGCTTCATGCTCCTCTGCAGCAGCCTTGTGATGCTGATGACACCCGGACTCGCCTTTTTCTACGGGGGCCTGGTTGGCCGGAAGAACGTGCTCGCGATCATGATCCAGAGCTTCGTGTCGCTGTGCTGGACCACCGTGCTGTGGTACGTCTGCGGATATTCGCTTTGCTTCTCCGGCGGCGAAGGCGGCGTGATCGGAGATCTGCACTATGCCTTCCTGCGCCACGTGACGCTCCAAACACCATCCCCCAACGAGACGATCCCGCTGATCGTCTTCATTGGGTATCAGATGATGTTCGCGATCATAACGCCGGCGCTCATCACCGGGGCGTTCGCCAACCGGGTTACTTTCAAGGCCTACTTCATCTTTCTAAACCTCTGGCTGTTGTTCGTGTACTTCCCGTTCGTTCACATGGTGTGGGGTAATGGACTGCTTGCGAAGTGGGGGGTGCTGGACTTTGCGGGCGGTATCGTGGTGCACAATATCGCTGGCATCGCCGCGCTGGCATCGGTGCTCTACGTTGGCCGGCGGCGGGTGAAGGACCCCGTGCCGCACAGCATCCCGTTGGTGGCGCTCGGCACCGGACTCCTATGGTTCGGCTGGTACGGGTTCAACGCCGGGAGCGAGTTCCGGGTCGATGCGATCACCGCGACGGCGTTCATCAACACAGACCTCGCCGCCTCCTTCGCGGGCGCGGCTTGGTTCTTCGTCGAGTGGCTTACAACCCGCAAACCCAAGTTCCTCGGACTTCTGACCGGCTCCGTCGCGGGGCTCGCCACCATTACCCCGGCTGCCGGTTTTGTCTCGCCCGGGAGCGCCGCGCTTATTGGCATCGTATCCGGCGTGGTGTGCTTCTACGCGGTGGCCCTCAAGAACAAGCTCAAGTGGGATGACGCTCTGGACGTGTGGGGTGTGCACGGGGTGGGCGGCTTCATCGGCATCATCCTCTTGGGCGTCTTTGCGACCCGAGCCTACAACCCGAGCGGTGCCGACGGCCTTCTTGCCGGGAACACCGCCTTTTTTCTCAAGGAGTGCGCCGCGGTTCTCTTCTCTTCGATTTGGGCGTTTGTGTTCACGCTAGGCATGCTCTGGCTCATCGACCGGGTGACTCCGGTTAAGGTGGCGGAGGGCGTGGAGGAATTGGGCCTCGACTCATCGTTGCACGGGGAATCAGCCTACGAGATTGGGACGTCCTGAGCACGGGGCGGGGAGTGCCAGGCGTCGCGCTCCCTGAGATCGCGGGGCCCGAACACTCACTTTCCTAGTAGGTCTAAATCGACATCTACCTGGACGGTCCAGAGCCAGTCCGATCCGCCGGGCTGGAGTTCCTTATCGAAGTAGAACACCGGACCGGTGAGGAGATCTATCGCCGGAGTGAAGTAGAAGTACGCTCCCCCTCCGGTGGCGCCGAGGACGTTCTTGCCAGTCTGAATGTCCCAGGCAAGGATGATCTTGTCGATACGCGGAACGTCAATGGACGGCGAAAGCCACCCCGCCAACAATCCGCTGCGCGCATCCTTTCCATCAGAAGATCGGGCCAGATCCTCATTCAGGGCGTAGTACCCGCCGGCTGACACCGAGCCGATGCGCGGCAGCGTCTTTCCCAGCACAGCATGCACGACGTTCTGATCGTTGAAGCCCTTCTTGAGGCCAACACCATAGATTCCGAGGGACCACGCCGGTTGCCCCCTGAAGTACGTATCCTCCGGAGCACCTACTTTCGCGTTTAGGGCCACGGGCACATTTACCGGCTCGGTGCCGTCGATACTCGGGTACAGCAGGTCGAATCCGACCTCGGACTGGAACCCCTTCCACGGGAGCACACCGATGGTGAGTCCTGTATCGATCGGGTACCCCGCCTTGGCCCCGAAGTAGGTGTCATACGTGACGTGCAGCACGCCGAAGGGCTGCACGAACGGTGTAGACGGCGCCCAGAACGTGGTGGACGGAGTCGCCGTCGCGGGTCGAGGAACTGCGACGGCGAGGCCGAGGGCGATGGCGGCGAGAAACTGAGAGGTACGACACAGAGACGGAGTCACGTCGCATCTCCTCCTTGTAGGTTGTCGAGCTTCGTTCGATGCGTCTCAGGCGCGAACCAGGTCGCCACCACGGTGATCGCGCAGCAGATGACCAGGTAGATCGCGACGGCATGGGATCCGTGGCGGGCTAGAAGCAGGGTCGCGATGAACGGCGCCACGCCCCCCGAGAACACCGAGGTGAGCTGGTACACGAGCGAGGCGCCGCTGTAGCGAACGGAGGTTCCAAAGAGTTCCGAAAAGTAGGCCGCCATCGGGCCATACATCATGTCGTGGCCGACCATCCCCAGCACGATGGCGATCGGCACCCACCCTGGCCCTCGCTCCATCAGCCAAAAGAATGGAAACGCGAACAGAAGAGAGATCACGCCTCCCGCCAGATACACCGGCCGCCGCCCTACGCGATCGGATAAATACGACCAGAACGGGATGGAGGCCAACCCGACAACGGAGGCCACCACGACGCCCCCCAGCATGGTGCTCCGCTGATAGCCCAGCGACTTCTCGCCGTATCCCAGTATGAATACCGTGTAGATGTAGAAGAGTACGTTTTGGGCAAAACGCATGCC
>JBOHSC010000314.1:0-36410 GCA_050733115.1 Gemmatimonadales bacterium | reverse complement strand
AAGTCGGGCGGTGAGTGGATCAGCTCCGTGACGCTCGAGGGGGCGCTCATGGGACACCCGGCGGTGGCGGAGGCGGCCGTGGTGGCGGTGCCCCATCCGAAGTGGCTCGAGCGGCCGGTAGCGGCTGTGGTGCTCCGCGGCGGAGTCGCCGCCTCGCCCGACGAGCTTCGCGCCTGGCTGGCGGAGCGATTCCCGAGCTGGTGGCTTCCCGACGACGTCGTCTTCGTTCCCGAGATTCCCAGGACGTCGACCGGCAAGTTCCTCAAATCCGCGCTGCGCGATGCCCTGCGCGACCACTTCGACGGCACATGAACCCGTTACTCGATCTCGATGCCAGGCTCGTCATCGCACACCGCGGTGCGTCTGGTGGCGCGCCCGAGAACACCCTCCAGGCATTCGAGCGGGCTGTGCAGGAGGGCGCCGACGCCCTCGAGCTCGATGTCCGGCTCAGCCGCGACGGGGCGCCGGTGGTGATGCACGACGCCACCCTCGAACGCACCACCGACCACACCGGCCCTGTGCGCGCGCAGACTCTCGCGGACCTGCGCTCGGTGGACGCCGGCTATCGATTCACCCCCGATCAGGGTCGCACCTTTCCTTTCCGTGCCACCGGCGTCCGCATCCCGACGCTTGGCGAGGTTCTCTGGGCATTCCCCGGAGTGCCCGTTCTGATCGAGGTGAAGGAGCCGGAAGTGCAGGCCGCCGTGCAGCGGGTACTGGTGACGGAAGGGGCCACGGAGCGGTGCGTGGTGGCTTCCGAGCACGCCGAGGCGCTGGAGCTCTTCCGGGAGCCCCCGTTCGTCTGCGCCGCGTCGGGCCCCGAGATCTCCGCCCTCTACCGCGCCTCCCTGCTGAGGCTGGGCAGCCCCCCCGTGCGCTACCGCCTTCTCTCCGTCCCGACGAAGCACCGGATGCTGACCGTCCCGACGGCCCGCTTCGTCGCTGCGGCCCGCCGGCTCGGCTGCCCGGTGCACGTCTGGACCGTGAATGACACCGCCACCGCCCGGACGCTGTGGTCGCGGGGGGTGGCGGGCATCGTCACCGATCTGCCGAAGGCCATCAGGGCCGGCCGGCCCTAGAGGGTTACGACTTTTCCACCGGCAGGCGCACTCCATTGCCCCATTCGGTCCACGACCCGTCGTAGTTCCGCACGTTGTCGAAGCCGAGCAGGTAGGTGAGCGCGAACCACGTATGCGACGAGCGCTCCCCGATCCGGCAGTAGGCGATCGTCTCTTCCTTCTTGTTCAGGCTGTTGTCCTGCTCGTACAGCTTCCTCAGGTCGCTCGCGGACCGGAAAGTATGGGTGTCGGGGTCCACCGCCTTGGCCCAGGGAATGCTCTTGGCGCCCGGAATGTGACCGCCGCGCAGCGTTCCCTCCTGCGGGTACTCGGGCATGTGCGTGCGCTGGCCGCTGAACTCCTCGGGGCTCCGCACGTCCACCAGCTGTCCCTTCTTTTTCAAATGGTCCAGCACCTCCTCGCGGAAGGCGCGGATCTTCGTGTCGTCACGCTCCCCGAGAGTGATGTTGCCCGCGGCGTAGGCCGGCGTGTCGGTGGTGAGCTTCCGTCCTTCCTCCGCCCAGCGCAGGCGCCCGCCATCGAGGATTTTCACGTTCTCCACTCCGAAGAGCTGAAGCACCCAGAGGGCGTAGGTAGCCCACCAGTTGTTCTTGTCTCCGTAAAGCACAATCGTCGTGTCGTCGTTGATCCCCTTCGACCGCAGCAACTTCTGCAACCGGTCGCGGTCGATGTAGTCGCGGATGACAGAGTCGTTCAGGTCGGTGGTCCAGTCGAGCTTGACCGCTCCCGGGATGTGCCCCGTATCGTAGAGCAGGATGTCTTCATTCGATTCGACCAGGCGGACCTTCGGGTCGTTGAGATGGGCGGCTGCCCAGTCGGTCGAGACCAGGACCTCGGGATGTACATACCCCCGCTGGTCGATCGGAACCACCGGCCTGACCGCTTGTGCTGCTCCCATGGAAGCCTCCTCAGGCATGCTTGCAATGGAACATCAGTACTGGAGATGAAATCGGCCGCGAGCTCCGGTAGGAGGACGCGGCCATCGACTGGAAAACATGGTACGTCAATGTGCGGCTGCGCCTACCCTCCGGTCCGCATGCGGACAGGACAGCTACAAGGGCAAAGGGACATCACTGGGTGAGATATCGGCATCGGCATTTCTCGCACTGGGTCGCCTGAACTGAACTTACGGCTCGGTCGAGCCGTATGTCAACCTCCCGACCGGCGCCTGCAGCGTGCCCTTCCTCCGTTCGGCGACCCGCTGCCTCAACTCGCGCTTGAGGGCGCATGTGGCTCGCCGGTAGGTGCGGGCGGCGGCGGCATCCTGGACCCGTTCGGTCTGCGTTCCATGGGCCATCGCCGCAACCGCCGCCGCCATCATGCGCACCCCGTTCGGGCAGAGCACCTCGGCCAGGTATCGGCGCAGATAGTCCACGGGGTCGCCATCGGGGGCGGTCTCGAGGGGGAAGCGCTCCTGAAGGAGGATGTCGCCACCGTCCAGTGTATCGGTCACGCGATGGATGGTGACGCCGGCCTCGGGCACCCCTTCCAGCAGCTCGTAGAACCCCGGTGACGAGCCGCGAAACTCCGGCGCGGCGCCGAGGTGGAGATTAATGCAGCCGAGGCGTGGGATGGTGAAGAGATCGCCCTTCAGGACGTGGGTGCCCACCACCACGCCGAGATCGGGAGCGAGCCCGGAGATTCGGGCGCGGCACGCATCGGAATGAAACTGGGCCATCGGGAAGTGGGCGACGTTGGGACAACGCCGTGCGGCCAGCGCCGCTGGACTGCGGTTCTCCTGGAGACGTGCCGCCTTCCGTGCCCTCCGGAGCGCGGCATCGAGAAGGCCTCGCATTCCCTCGTGGCGCCAAGTGGTCCGGATCAACGAGGCCGTCGTCTGGTGCGGTATCGCCGGGGCGGAGAAAAGGGTCAGCTGACCCACCTCGGGCAACGCTCTCAGCGCCGCGGTGACTTCGATTCCGAGCGGAATCGAAGTGAGTACCACCACCGAGAGTCTCTCCCGGGCGCGCGCCATCGGCTACCTCCGGACCGCCGCCCACTCGCGTCTGATTACCGGCGCAAGCGGAAGGATCAACACCAGGTAGACGAGAAAGGCAGGCGCCGCCGATGCGAGGTCGTTGCCGGGAAAGAGCCGGCCCACCAGCAGCACCGACGTCATGCACCATCCGAGCGGCAGGAGCGCACTCCGAAGGAAGGCGGCGGTGTCGGTGCGCTGACCCTCTCGGCAGGTAAGCCACAGAATCCCCGCCGCGTAGAGGACCTGGCCGGTGAACGCCGCCCCCGCCACTGCCTCGAGACCCCGGCCCAGTCGGATCGCGAGGAGTGAAAGGGTGACGCTCGCGACCAGGCCGCCGGCCGAGAGAAAGGGCAGACTGCGATGCCGGCCTGCCGCGACCGCACCGACGGCGGCCAGGCTCACGAGACCTGCCGCGGCACCACTCACGAGGAAGATCTTCGCAGGGGCGATGGCGGGGAGATACTGCGGCACTGCCAGCGCCACCACGGGACCGAGGAGGCAAGCCAGCGCGCCGAGGAGCGGAGGATAGAGTCGCGCAAAGGGGAGCACGGCCCGGTCGAAATGCCGATTGAGCGCCGCAACCGCGCCCGACGACTGCGCGTGGCCGTACACATCGGGGAATACGACGGTTCGCACCACCCAGGCGAACGATCCGGTGACGTCGGCCACCGAGGCAGCAAGCGCGTAGTAGCCGAGCAGCGTCGCACCGCCGAACGCGGCCACGATCCAGCGGTCGGCGGTGTAGAGGGAGGTGGCGAGGAGCATCGAGACGGTGAGCGGGATGCCCACGCCGAGCAACCGCCTCAGCGGCGCGATGCGAATCGCGGGCCGGAACTCGACCCAGCTCGCGGCGAGCAGCAGCGCCAGGGCGCTGGCCAGCGCCATCCCGCCGAACGCCCCGGGAAGCCCCCACACCGCCGCCAGCGAGACCGCGCAGACGAGTTGCAGCGCGGCGTTGACCATTTCGAGCGAAGCGTAACGGCGGAGCGTCATCCGCACCCGGGTCCAGACGAGGGCATAGGTGTACGCCTGCTCAAACACCACCGCCGCCGCGAAGCCTCTGAGGACCATGGCATGCGACGGATCGGGCACTACGAACGACGCGACGAGCGCTATGCCCGCCAGCGTCCCCGATTCCGCGAGAATGAACCCCAGCGCCGCCCCGGCGGGAGCGCCCTCACCCGGCTCGTCGCGCCGGCGGGCGGCGAGCGACTCCAGCTCGAGCCCGCGAAAGACACCAAGCGCGCCGAACATCGAGTATCGCATGGAGAGCCGGAGGAGCGCCCACGCACCGAATCCGGCCGGGCCCAGCACCGTGGCGAGCAGAATGCCGCGCAGGCCGAGCAACCCCTCGGTGACACCGCGGCTCGCCGAATAGGCGGCAATCCGCTGGAGCAGGCTGGCCCGGCGTGGCGCCGGGATCGACAGATCGATGCTGGTCATGCGTCGGTCAGCGTCTCCAGTGTGCCGAGCGCCTCGAGAGCGCGCCGCTCCTTCCACTCGGTCCGGCGCGCAACCACTGGTCCGAGCATGCGCAGCGCCCCTTGTACGAGGAGTGAGGTTCCCCGGACGAGGGTGCGCCGGCGCACCAAGCGGCCGCCTCGCAGCACCTTGGGATAGAGCGCCGTCGGCCCCAGATCGAGAGCCGTCATCCCCTCGGCGCATGCCACGCGCAGCGGCTCGTACACCAGGTCGTTGTGATATACCGGCCCGGCCAGGAATCCCGGCGCGAACGCCGCGAACGTTCCCTCCATCACGCCGCTGGCGGCGACCGAGATGCTGGAACCCACGAGTCGGTCGTCGTGATAGGTGAGCTGCCCCCAGAGCCCCGGGGTGGGCTGCTCGGCGAGGTGCGTGAAAAGAATCGAGGGCACGGCCGCCGCGCGGCCGCGGTGATCTTCACTGGTGGAGGCGTACAGCGCCGCCATAGCGGGAGCCTGCGCCCGGAAGTCGGGAGTCATGGCAGTGCGGATAGCACGCTCGTCCAGCCACTTGAGTTCGGCGCGGACGGTGCGGCGGAGACTCTTCGAGCGGCTCGCCAGGTAATCGTCGAACGAGGGCCATGCGACCGGAACCCGCGCGGTCGAGCCCGCATAGTAGTCAAGATATCCCCCGCGGCGTGCCACCTCACGAAGGTGCTGGTGCCGCTCATCCACGAACGGCCATACCACGGCGCGTGCCCCGTCCTCCCTCGCCTGAGCCTCCAGCGCCGCGAAGACCTGTTCGATCACCGTCTCGGGGAGCGCCTCGAGATCGCCAAGCCACGAGCTGGTGGTGGAGCACGGCGCGCCCACGGAGATCGTCGGTCGAAAACGGAGGCCGGCTGCCGCCATTGCGGGGCCGAGCGGTCCGAGCCAGCGATCATGAATGTCGAGCGCGGCGCCGCCGTCGAGGAGGTATGCGGGCACGATTGCCAGCACCGATTGGCCGTCGCGCACCACGACGTGGCGGGGTCGCCACCCGCTCGCCTCTGCCGCCGCGTGCCACCGGTGAAGGGAGAAGCCGCGCCGGGCGAGCGCGTTCCACTCCTCGCCGGTCAGGCGGTCGGCCGCACCGAGCACGCCCGCGGTCACTGGGCCCCGGTCGTGCTGCATGGCGTGAATCGGGGGTAGATCCTGTCGAGCACCTTCAGATACCGCATCTCGCCCACGACTCTCGTCCCCGGGCCACGGGTCTTCTCGACCGTCCTGAACGACGCATGATTCCCGACCGAGATCATCCGCCACCCCTCGGTGAATCCACGATCGCGGGCCAGCCGGAGCCGGGCGCTCACCAGCGCCGAGCCGACGCCGGAGCTCCGCTCCGCGGGAAGGACGAAGAGATCGTAGAGGTAGGCAGCGTTGGGGGGCAGTGGGAGCGTGCATACGGTCACGTCCGGCCCCATCCGCTCACTGAGCCACGTATATCCGATCGGCCGCCCGTTACGCCATGCAAGGAGACAGGTGCGGCCCGCGTCGTGCCGTCCGCGAAAGAGCTGGATGTCGCGGGCGCTCGCCAGCTCAGTGAGGAGGCCGATGTCCTCTCGGGTGCCGCTGGTGATCGTCACCCCTTCAGGCGTGGCGGCGTCGCGCACCGAGTCGAGTGCCTGCGCCACCACCACCATGCGGTCCCGGCGGAAGAGGAGATGCACCGACCGGTCGGCAACGAGCTGCCGTAGCTCGCTCATGCCGCCCACCCGATAGGCACGTCGTGCCTCGCCAGGAAAGCCGCGCCAGTGGCCGGCAAAACGCAGGAGTCGGCTGCGGACGCTCACTCGGCCTCCGGAAATGCGGCCAGCCCACTCCCGCGGTCGACGAGGACGGGCTGGTGCGCGAACGCGCGCAGCGCCGTAGAGCCGGCGCGTACGGCAATCAGGTGGCTCAGCGGATCGGCCACGGGCTCGAGCCCCCATTTTCGTTTGAACCGATGTACGCCGTCGAGTGTGAACGCCGACGTGCGGCCGGCGTCCACCTGCGTGCATCCCTGCCTGGCTGCCCAGTCGAACAGGAGCGAGAAGGCGGCGGAGTAGACACCCTCCTTGAGCAGGTTCGCATCGCTCTGCCGGAGCCCCATCACCGGAAGCCAGAGTGTCGAGCCGGTGCGCACCGAGCAGATACCCGCCACCGGGGCTCCGTCGCGAAGGATGAAGTGGAGTGTGCCACGCGCCGCCAGCTCCCTCCGCAGCCGTTCACTCGGAATCCACGCTGCTTCCCCGAAACGAACGCGCGCCTGTGGCACCACCATGCTGCCGTAGAACTCCGCCCAGTCCTGTGAGGTGCCGGCGGACTCCAGGGTGTACCCATACCGGCTCACCTTTTTCAGATCGGCCTTGAGGCTCGGCGTGGCGCGCGAGGGCGGGCAGCGCGTGAGATCGCCATGCCACCTTATCGAGTCGGGCACGACCAGCCACCCGGCGCGCCGGAAGCGGGGTGCCATCCAGCGATGAATCTCCGCCAGGACGAGATCGGCGTCGACGTCGGCCAGCGCGGCCGGGCTCCAAAGCGGCCGCGCGCCGTCGCCCGCACCGTGCGCTCGCGACCCGAGGAGCCGGGCACAGAACGGCCCCGTGTGCTTGCCGCGTCCGATTTCTACCACTCGCAGTGTTCCCTCGTCGGTGCGGACCGTCGAACGACGCATATCTCCACGCATCTGGAACGGGAACGCCAGCGCGTCGTGCACCGCGACCCACGCCCCCGCTCTCGGCGACGCGTAGCTCCGCACGAGAAAGCGCTCCTCGACGGCAGCGAGCAGCGATCGCCGTGCCGGGAGCGGCATGACCGCGGAAGTCATTGTCCCTCCCGCCTGCACCAGCTCTGCAGCTCCCCATATGAGCGCAGTACGGCGTCTCGCGTCGGCCCGAAGACTACTACGCCGCACTTTCCGCGGCCGAGCGACCCCACGTGATGCGGCACGACTCCGCACCCGGTAGCGGGTGAATAGAAAAGATGGTCGGCGGCACGGTGGAATTCTGCGAATCGGCGCGGCCGGGTTTCGATGGTGCCCGATACGAAGGCGCCGCTCTCCGGACGCCCGGCTCGCCGCTGGGCGGCGTTGAGCCGCTCGAAGAGCGCCAATGGATAAGTGTCGCCGGCCACCCGGGGATTCACCTCCGCGAGGAAGGCGCGGAGTTCCCCGGTGCCCGGATCGGCGTACTCGACGAAGTCGAGTCCCAGCAGCCCGGAGTATGCCGCCTCCTGCAGCCACCCCGCCATCCGGTACGACCACTCCACCATCGCGGCCGTCAGGTGGGACGCCGATGGAAAGAGATTTCCTCCATTCACCAGCCGGCGCTCCCAACGCTGGTCGGTCACGCCGACGCAGGTGATCGGCCCGCCGGCCGGTGAGATGTGGAGCTGCACGTTGGGAGACACCGTTGCCGCGACCATCGTCTCGACCAGGTAGACCCGATTCTCGACATGATCGGAGAGGTTCCGCACCAGTCCGTGGACGTCGGTCCCGCCGGTGCCCACGATGTGCGTCGCCGACCCGCCGGTGCCGTGCGATCCCCGTACCAGCACGCGCCCCGTCTGGGCCAGCCTCCGCTCCACGGCATGGCGCAGTGCGTCATAGTCGCGCTTCCGTCGCCCGCCCGCCACCGCAAGCTCGACCACCTCGCCGTCGGCCACCGGAATGCCGAGGGCGATGGCGCGTTCGCGAATGTTGTGCTTCTGGTCGGCGTATTCTACGATCGCGGGGTCTCCGCCGGCCACGCGAACCTCGGTGTCGGCGGCGATCTCGAGTGCCGCGGCCAGAGCGAAAGAGCCGCGCGAGGCGATGAATGGATGGAGCCGGGAGGGGCCACCCTCGCGCACGAGCGACCCGACCGCACGCAGGGCTTCGGTGTTTTCCGCCAATCGGGCCCAGAGCGCTCGCCCCGGCGACCGGTCGCCGAAGCGCGACATCGGCACGACCCGGTCCGGGGCCGGGCCCAGCCCCAGCTCGGCGAGATAGGAGAGATAGGCCGGCTCGACCTCGTCGCTGACGCAGACGATGTCCTGAGGACGCGCCAGCACGAGGGCGCGCTCGGAAGCGCGCTCGACACTGTGGACGAAGAGCCAGGGAGCCGTGCCCCCTTCGAGCCGCTCGAGGAGGCTAACCATTCAGCGCGATCGCGGGCGCCGCCTCGTAGTCCGAGGCCATCAGCGAGCGCGCGTGACGGAACTTGCCGCCGGCTTCGAGCGGGATCTCGTCCACGATCCGGATCTGGAATTCGACTCCCGGTCCCAGCAGGGGCTGCACCGAGCCAACGATGCGGCGCTCGAGCTCCGGCGCAGGTGCACCGGCGGCCACGATGCTCATGATCACCCGGTCCGGGCGATCCTGCAGTAGCTGACACTGACGGATCCAGGTATCGTCGCCCGGCTGGAGGCTCTGGAGAATCTGGTACGGATGCACGACCCTGCCGTTCGGCAGCGGGAAGTAGTCGATCATCCGTCCCCGGATCGCGCCGATCACGGAGAAGGGTTGCCCGCATGCGCACGTCTCGGCGCCACGGGTGACCAGATCGGCGAGGCGGTAGCGAATGAACGGCATCGCATAGGCGTGAAGGTTGGTGGCAACCACCTCTCCCTCCTCGCCGGGCAGCGCCCGACGTCCCTCGTTCAACACCTCGACGATCGCCCCGTCGTCGCAGGTGTGGATGCCGCCGAGGGTGCGGCACTCCCACCCCAGCAGCTGGAACTCGTGGCTGGCGTAGGTCTGGAGCGGCGCCACGCCGAAGGCCTCGATCAGGCGGCGCCGGACCAGCGGCGTCAACACCTCACCTCCCACTACCACGATTCGCGGGCGGACACGGCCCTTTCCCGAGTCGACGAGGTGATCGGCCACGCGGTGCAGCATGCCCGGTAGCGCGGTGATGAGATCGGGCTGGAACGCCTCGAGCTGCTCGGCGATCGCCTCGGGATCCTGGAGGCCGTCGATCCGGAGCGTCGGGTGCACCCCCATGGCGCTCAGCCAGCGGCCCACCACCTTGGTGTCCCTCGGGTGGCGGGGGCGCGGATAGCTTATCGCGGCGATACGGCCGCGCAACCCAAGGCCGAACGCTTCGTACGCGCGCTGGCGGAACATCGTGTGAAAGCCCTGCTCGACCCCCGTCCGGCGGACGACGAACGGTTCTCCCGTGGAGCCATTGGTGCGCACCGACACGAGGGAGCAGGGATCGACCCCCTTCGTCACGATCTCGGAAGGGGGAAGGTCACGGAGATCCTGTTTGGTCGTGATCGGAATGAGCTCGAGATCGATCGTGCCGCGGATGTGGCGCGGATGGAGCCGTTGCCGGTCGAACAGCTTCCGGTAGTAGGGCACGTGCTCGTAGGCATGCACGAGCAGTCGCCGCAGTTTGGCGTCCTGAAACGTCTGGAGCTGGGCGCGATCGGCGCGTATGTGCCGCTGAATGGCGCTGACCGTTCCGAGGAGGTCCGGCCCACGGATGATCATCGCGCCCCCGCGGTGGGGACGCGGTCGATCGCCGCGGCCGAGGGCGCCACGCCGAGCAGCGCACGGGCGCGCGCCGGGGTCGCCAGCTTCCTCCCGAAGGTTTCACTCAAGTCCGCGACGCGCTCGACCAGGCCCTGATTGGTGGCCAGCTCGCCCCGATCGAATCCGTGGAAGATGTTGTCCTCGAGACCCACCCGGGTGTGGCCGCCCATCGCGATGGCGAGTGTGTTCATCGGCAACTGGAAGAGTCCGATCCCCGCCGCCGACCAGACCGAATCGTCGGGCAGGTCGTCGATCATCCCGGACAGGTGCTTCGCCGTCGCCGGCACGGAGTAGCGCGAGCCGAGCAGCAGGTTGAAATAGTACGGCGGCTCTCCGAGCATCCCTTTCCCGATCAGCATGTTCGCGGCATTGATCATCCCGTAGTCGAAGCACTCGAGCTCCGGCTTGATCCCCTTTGCCACCATCTTCTCCGCGAGCGCGATGACCATGTCGGGGGCGTTCTGGCTCGTTCCCGTCGGAAAGTCGAGCGTGGTAAGCGTGAGACTGGCCAGGTCGGGGCGCGCGGCGCCGGTCAGCTCCAGTACCTCGCTCCGGCGCTCGAGCTCGGGGAAGTTCCGGCCGCTGCAACTCACGCAGGTGATCGCGTCGGGAAAGTGTCCGCGGATGCCGAGGATCATCTCCTCGTAGATCTCGGCGCGATACGTCGGGGAGCCGTCGGCTTCGCGCGCGTGCAGATGGACGATGGCCACGCCCCGCTCGAGCGCCGAGCACGACTGGTCGATCACCTCCGACGGAGACACCGGCACATGGGGCGTCATCGCCTTTGTCGGGATCATTCCGGTCGGGCAGAAGTTCACGACCAGATCCTCGTACGGCGAGAGCGGATGGGGCAACGGACGCGCGCGCCCTCGCCCGCCGGAGTGATCACGCGGGAAGGCGCGGCCGGACGGTATCTGGATCATCGTGAGCTATCGCCTCAACCGAGGGATTGCGCCGGCACCGCCAGCGGCTGGACGACACTGAACTTGGCTCGCGGTCCGGTGGGAAGATGGTCCACGAACTCGACGTCGGTTTCGAGGAAAGGAGCGACTTCCGCCCGCATCAGCGCCCGCACCCGATCGGTAACGGCGCTGCGCTGCGCCCCGGGCTCCACAATGGCTCGCACCCGCAGGCGTGCCGGATCGAGCTGGCTCACCTGGTAACGCAGCAGTGACTCTTCCCGCTCGAGGGCGCAGGTGAGAGCGTAGGGTGATACCCGCCGCCCGTCGGAGAGCACAAGGACATCGACCGCGCGACCGGTCACGACGCCGAGCAGCGGAAAGGCCCGCCCGCAGGGACAGGCGTGTGAACGCATGCTGCCCCGATCGCCGAGCCGGTAGCGCAGCAGAGGCATCGCGTGATTGACGAGCGAGGTGGCCACCAGATTTCCCTCGACGCCGTCGGGGAGGGGCCGGCCCTCATCGTCGAGTACCTCGAGGCGGATCACGTCGGCATTCACGTGCATGCCGCCCTCGGCGCACTCCCACGCGATCTCCTTCGTCTCCGAGCTTCCGTAGATGTCGAAGACCCGCGCCTGAAACGCGTCCGCGATTGCCTCGCGAACGGCCGGCCGCAGAAGCTCCCCGCTGGTGAACACCCGCCCGATGACGAGCTGCCGGCCCTGCGCGCGCAGCGCCGCCGCCGCTTCGAGCAGCGCCGAGGGAAGACCGTAGACGGCGTCGGGCCGGAAGGCGGCGAGTTGTTCGGCCATCGCCGCGCCCGGCTGCAGCACGCTGATCCGGGCAACGCGGCTGCCGCGAACGAATCCCTGCCGCTGCCTCGGCGGGATCGCGTCGAGGAGCGCCACGCGATCGGTCGGCCGGACCCCACACGCCGCCCTGGCGCGGAGCTTCACGAGATGCTTGAGCGTGGCCCAGGCGCGCGTGTCGTAGTAGACGCGAAACGGCTCGCCGGTCGAGCCCGAAGAGCTCGAAGACATCCACTCCGGCCGAATCCGCCCGCCACGCAGCATTCCTGTTCCCGCCGCCCGAAGCTCCGCCTTGCCGACCGGAGCGAGCGAGGCAAGCACGCCCTCGGGATCGAGGTGGAGCAGCGAACTCCTCGAGTCGAGGCCGATCGCTTCGAGCCGCTCTCGATGGAACTCCGTCCTCGCGGCTGCCGCGAGCAGGCGGGCGAGCCGGCGGCGCGAGAGAGACTGGAGCGCGTCGGGCGCCAGTCGGGGAGCCCGGAGCAGCTGAAACCCATCCGCCGCGAGCCAGAAACCGAGCGTCGCGCTCACCAGGAGCTCGAGGGCAGCTCGGCGAGGCGGGAACGTGCTGGAGTGCGGCGGCGGAGGCCGTTGTAGAGCGACAGGTACCGGGTAGTGATCCGATCCCAGGAAAGAGTCGCCTCCGCCTGGGCCCGATTGCGGCGGCCGATCTCGGCGCGAAGCGCGGGATTCTCTCCGAGGTGCCGGATGGCGGTGGCAAGCGCGAACGGATCACGAGGCGGGACCAGCAGGCCGTTGCGGCCATGCTGGACGAGGTCGGGGATGCCGCCCACCGCACTGCCCACGACGGGAAGGCCGCAGGCCAGCGCTTCGGCGAACACATTGCCGAACGCCTCCTCGACGGAGGCGAGAGTGAAGAGATCCGCGTCACGGTACCGGCGGGCGACGGTGGCACGGTCGAGCGAACCGCTGAACTTCACGAAGCCGTCGAGCCGGAGGCCAGCCACCAGCTCGCGAAGCACATGCTCGTCCGGCCCGGTGCCGACGATCTCGAGCTCGTAGCTTCCTCGCTCCAGCAGGCCGATGGCGCGTATCAGGTCGGTGAGCCCCTTCCGCTCCACCAGTCGCGCCACGGCAATGCAGCGGACTGGTCCGCAGCGCCGGTTCCGCCGCGACGCCGGAGGGTGAAAGCGCGCGAGGTCCACACCGTTGGGAATCACCGTGTAGTCCAGGCTCGGCAGGGTGCGCGCCGCCATCTGGCCAAGGCTCTCGCACACCGGCACTACACGGTCGGCGCGGCGCCAGATCCAGCGTGTAAAGGGACGCAACAGTGCGTGCGCCCGCTCGAGGTTGCGATTGTGCGAGTCGTATCCCGGAACGTCGGAGCCCCTGAGGGAGACGATCACCGGCGTCTTGCCGAGATTGAGCAACGGGATGAGCGCGCCGGTCGGAAGCGAGAAGAAGACGTGGACCGTATCGTACTCTTCCGCCTCGAGCAGCTCGCGGATCACCGGCAGCGCGGCGAAGAGATAGCTGGCCGCGTCGAACATGCTCGCCTGGTGCACCGACGTGCGGCGGCACCGCACCCGGTGAACGTTGAGTAGCCCCTCTTCGGCCGCGTCGCCGTCCCAGAGCAGCTCGGACTGGCACTCCGTCTTGTCACCGGCGGTCACGACGTCCACCGTGACGCCGCGGGACGCGAGCGTGCGCGCCAGCGCCTCGGTGGCTACACCGGCGCCGCCGCCATACGGAGGGTACTCGTAGTTCAACAGCATGACGCGCATCGGTCGCTGTCGCCCCATTGCAGAGGATTGCAGTCTCGCCATTGTCTCCGTTGTGCAACTGCTGTAAGGGGCAAGAGGTACGCCAGCCGCAGGTGCTGGTGGCAGAAGATGCTGGATGTGTGGTGGAGCAGCCGCAACACGCGGAAGGATGCTTGCTTGAGGGAGGGGTAAGGATGGTCGATGCAGGGTCCTGCAGACGCTGAAATCGGGAGATCGTTGTGGCGATCCCACGACATTCCAGCAGTGCGAAGTTTTGCGTGTCAATGGATGCGACAGAGCCGGTAGTGTCCGGACACGACCACAGAACCACGGCTCAGACCGCGCCGGGCAGAAGCTCCTTCATCTCCCGCGCGGCCGCGCCCTGCGCGTCCGACTCGCGCCGGAGCTCCTGGATGAGCTCCGCCAGCGTCTCGTCGGATTCACCGGCGAGCGCCGCCTGCTGGCCCTGCAGGCGCCCCACGACCGTCATCGCCTCGAGGAGGCGCTGTACCAGCGCATCACGCGTCCGCTCGGAGCGGCCGAGTGTGTCGAGCCATCCTTCCGGCAGAGACGCGAGCTGATCCTGCTGACGCTCGAAACGGCCCAGATTCTCGTCGAGCTGCGCCAGATCGGTCGCCGCGCTACAGCCGGCCTGCAGCAGCTCGGCGAGCGTAGGGCCGAGACCGCGATCGTCGCCGGTGCGCTCGAGGCGCGCGCTCAGCGCGGAGCACATCCTGACCAGATCGGCGAGCAGGTTCCGTGCGGTTCCCGGCGACAGCTCGGCCAGCGTCTGCACCACCGCGCGCTCTACCGCGGGCGCGAGGGCGTGGAGCCGCGCCGGCGGCAGCACGAGTGGCGTGCGGGCCGAGCGTCGCGCTCCAAGCACCAGCAGCACTCCGACGAGCGGTGTCGTGGCGAGTAGCGGAGGTGCGGCGATCATCCCTGCGGCGCCGCCAGCGGCGATCACCACCGCCACGAGTGCCCAATAGGAAGCCGGCACCAGGTCAAGCGCGCGGCCGGCCGGAAGCGCCCGTGAGCTCAGCTCACGATGCCTCAACTCGTCCACCAGCCTGGGCGCGCTCACCGACGGTACTCGAAAGAGTGGGCGCCGACCGAGCGCCGCGGCGGCGCGATCGGTATCACTCAGATCGGGCATCACCACCGCGAGTCGAAGCGCCGCGGCGCGCCGCGCCGCCGGATCACGTTCCCGTTCCATGATGACGAGGGTATCGGCGCTCTCCGGTGCGCCGCCACCGCAGGCGGGACAGATCCCGAGCGCGAGCGGGTCGGGGCCGCCGCACAGCATGCAGGGCGCGCCATTCGCCGTCCCTGCGTGAGGAACCGGCGCCTGCGATGCGAGCGCTTCGTTCAACGCGACCGCCGTCGGGAACCGGTTCTCGGCGGCGGCGGCCGTAGCCAGTGCGATCACGTCGTCGAGCCATTGGGGAACTTTCGATGATGCGCGGCTCGGGCGGAATCCATCGGCGGATGGGACGGGCGGCAGGTGCGGCGAAGGGCGCTCGGGGAGGTCACCCGTCAGCGCGAAGTAGAGCGTCAGCCCGAGAGCGTATACGTCGGCCCGCGCATCACCCCGTCGCCCGGCGAGAACCTCCGGCGAGGTGTACGCGAGCGTGCCCGCCAGAGCGCCTGTGCCGGTTACACCGAGCTGTCCATCGAGCCGCGCGGAGCCGAAATCGGTGAGCCGGGTGCGTCCATCGGGGTCGAGCAGCAGATTGGGCGGCTTCACATCGCGATGGAGAACGCCCCGGCGGTGCGCCATGGTCAGCGCGGCCGCTATGTCTCGTCCCACCCGCACGGTCTGCTCGACGTCGAGCGGGCCCCGCTCGCGGACCCGCATCTGCAGGTCAGGGCCGGCGACGTACTCCATGACGATGAAGCTCCAGGGACCATCCTCGAGAAAATCGAACACCGCGACGATGTTGGGGTGCGAGAGCCCGCGCACGGCCTGCACCTCGCGCCGCATCCGCTCCCGCGCCACCTGAGCCGCGGCAGGCGGAGGCACCAGGAGCTTCAATGCCACGTCGGTGCCGACCGTACGATCGCGCGCGAGGTAGACCACCGAGTACCCGCCGCGGCCGACCTCGCGGACGATCTCGTAGCGTCCGGCCAGAACGGCGCCCGGATCGAGGAACGGGGAGGCGCTCATTTTTCGCCGAGCCGCCCGAGCACGTCACGCGCATTGGCCCGCCAGCCGTCTTCGTTCTGGTAGAGCTTCATGAATTGCTTCAGATGGGCGCGCGCGAAGTCGGCCTCTCCCAGGATGTACTCGGACATTCCGGCATGGTAGAGAGCCATGTAGTTGTCGGGTTGGTAGTCCACCACGAGCCGCATGATCGGGCCCGCCGACTTGTCGTCCCCGGCATCGGCCACCGGATGCCCGATCTCGAAGACGATTCCCGCCGCGCGAGAACGGTCGCCACGATCGAGCGCATCGATCGCCGAGCGAGCCTGATCGATCTTTCCCGCCAGGGCGTAGCAGGCCGCGCTGTACCCCGCACCGTCCACCGTCGACGGCGCCGGCGCCTGCTGCTGCCGAACGGACACCTCCACAGCGTTGCAAAACGGCTTGACCTGGGCGAACCACTCGGATGCTTCACCCCGAAACGGCGGCGCCGGAGCCGGCGGCTCGTCGCTCGAGCGCGGGGGCCGGTGCCGCGTACCTGCCAGCAGCAGGCCGCACAAGGCGACATAGCTCCAGCCTAGGGCGTAGAGCGGTCGGTTCATGCCTGCCTCGAGGGGAGGGTGACGAGACGTTTGGCGGGCAATGTCCATGCCCGTGCACCAATGGCGATGCACGAGGTGGCGGGAGGCGCACAGGGGCGGCGGGGGCGACTCGCTGCACGCTCGACCGTCTTGTGGTGCTCCGCCCGGGCCGCTCGATGGTTGGGCGCAGGCGACGGCGGTTGTCGCGCTGGGGGTGGGTCCCTGCCGACGCTGCAGTCGGCTGCGTCCGGGACAGGGAGTGGGCCCGCCACCGCCCGACTGACGCGCCTGGGTGACCCACCCCCATGCGCGACAACCGCCGCTTCGCGGGAGGAGCCCGCCGGGGAGCCTGGGTCGCCCGGGCCGGCGGGGGCGACGCGCCTGAAGCGCGCGTCAGTGGGGCGCCCGCCAGCCCACGTCCTTACCCGGACGCAGCCCACTGCAGCGCGCGGAAGGTGTGTCGCCACCGAGCGGCCCGGGCGGGACATCCCCGCGGGAGTCAAGCCGCCGGCGGGACACCGCACCGGGCTCCGCCGAGCAAGCTACATCCGGAAGAGGTAGCTCATCTTGAAGAAGAACCCGTCCTCCGACCGGCGGAGCCCGGCGCGGAGCGGATCGGTGGGGTCGACCGGATCGCGCAGCGTGCTGCCGTAGCCGGCGAAGAGGACCGTGCCCGGAGTCGGCTGGTATGAGAAGAGCAGATCGCCACGAAACGACCGATGCTTGAACGGCGTGGTGCGAACGAAGTCGCCGACGTCCGGATCGAAGATGAGAATCGGCGCGTTGGTGCGGGTGTCGTCGCGCAGTGCGCTTTGCCGCTCGCTGGTGTACTCGCCGACGAGCCGCACGAAGATCGGACGCGACGCCTGGTACTCGATCTTGAGCCGAGGGATGTGATTGACGTTAACGAGACTGCCGTCGGTTCGCCGGCTCACCGACTGCATCTGATAGTTGCCGCTGAGGCGCAGTTTGTCGGTCGGCCGCCAGTCGAGGCCGAGCGTGATCCAGAGAATATCTCCCGACGCCCACTCGAAGAAGTTCTCGTCGTGACCCCAGAGCAGAAACAAGCTGCCGGAGAACTGCGAGAAATCCGGAGTGTCGAGACTGAGGACGTAGTCCCGGTTGGGAATCTTCTGGCGTCCCACGAATGGCACCGTGTCCACGCCTGTGCCATCAGTGCGCGGCAGCTCGAGACGATAGTCGGTGTACACCTCCGATGGGTATCCGAAGTGTTCATTCAGCACCGAGGCGCCCACGTGCCACCCTCCGTACATGATGAGATTGGCGTTCAGGTGCGCCTTCTCCTCCTGCATCCCCGCGCTCCTGGCGAACTGATCGTACCGGTACAGGCCGTCGAGATTCACGTCGACGGTCAGGTTCTCCATCAGGCTGCCGGACTTGCCGTAGAACGACACCCGAGGCTGGAAGTTGATGCGCGAGAGGCCGGGCCGGGGGAAGAAGCCGCTGCGCGCACGGAACCTGGCGTCCGATCCGTTGAAGCTGGTGCGAAACCCGAAGGTGCGGCCGCTGGCGATGACGCGGCCGAACAGGAGGGGCGCGGTGGTGGTGACTCCCGTCTGGGTGGTCCTGCTGCCGGCGACCTGAAACTGCGCCGTGTACACCCCTCTGACAAAGCGACCATCGAGGCCGCCGACGCGATTCGAGTTGTTCCCGTCCACCCGGTCGGTGTAGGTCAGGCCGAGGCGCGAGCTCGATCCGACATCACGCTGGAGCCGGAGCAGATTGTAGAACGGGTGGTCTTCGCCCGTTGCCGACACCTGGCGGTCGTCGAGCGCGGAGAGAAACCCGATGTCGGTGCCGAAGCCCTTGCCGGTAAGCTTGACCGCGGCCACCGGCTGCACGATGCGCCGGGTGTAGATGAGCTGATTCGGCGTCGTGAACTGTTCGCTTCCGTCGAGGAAGAAGGGCCGCTTCTCGGAGAAGAAGATCTCGTCCCGCGGGTCGAACTGGAATTGCCCCGCATCCGACTCGACCTGGGAAAAGTCGGGATTGGCCGTCCCGTTCAGGTTGAGGTTGTTGGTGATGCCCCAACGTACGCTGCCGCCGAGCTCCGGCGCTCCGCCGCTGTAGTCCCACCCCGCCGAGCCGGCCGTGCCGGTCGTTTTCGAGGTGAGCGACGGATTCAGGTCGAGCACGAGCCCGCGTTGCAGGTCGGTGAGCCCGACCAGGTGGCCCGACTGGGCCAGGAACGATGCGCTCGCGCGCTTGGCCGGCGCCCACGAGTCTTCCTGTCCGGAGTGCTGCACCGTGCGCGTGATGTTGATGCCCCAGCGCTGCTCCTGCCTCGGCTGGAAGCGGAGGCTCTTGAAGGGAACCCGCACCTCCACCTCATATCCGTATCCGGTGAGACGTCCCTTCGATTCGTAAACGTAGTCCGGACTCAGATCGGCCACTTCGCGGCGCACCACGGCACTGTTGAAGCCATTGCCGGTTGTCGAGCCGGTTTCCACCAGCGCTCCGTCCGACTGTACGCCGAACGGGTTCACCGCCAGCACCGTCGCCTGGCGGCCGTCGTCGAAGGTGCCGAGAAGGATCTGCACGAAATCGTCGGCGAAGATCTTGTCGCGGTCGGCCAGCGTGGCGTGCACCTCGCCGTGCGCTTCGAACGCCCGAATGCCGAAGTAGATCGCGTCGGACGAGTACCAGACGAGCACCTCGGTCGAGTCGACGGCCGGGATTCCATCCATCGGCGAGTACTGGGAAAAGCCCCGGAGCATCGCCGCCCGGGCCCACTCGGGCTCGTCGAGCGTACCGTCTACCGTAACCCTGGCATCGAGACGCGGCGGATGAACGTCCAGGTTGCCGCCACGGCCGTCGTAGACCATGGCCGGGTCGGTGCCGCCGAGGTGGAGGAGCAGCAGAGGAAGGAGCATGACGCCTGTCGTAGAGGTTCAGAATGGCCTACGCGGCGGCAGGCGGACTGGTTTCGTCCCCCGACCGAGCAACCTCGTCACCCAGCGGCCTTCCGGTGCAGCGGCTCCGGCAGATCGGCGACCACGTAGGCCATCACCGCCATCGCCGCGATGCAACGGGCCATCTCAGCCGGGTCGAGCTTGTCCAGAGTGTCGCCGTCGCTGTGGTGATACCAGAAATACCGGGTCTGGTCGACGTCGAGCTCCATTCCCGGCACCCCGTCCTGCACCAGAGACGTGATGTCGGCCGCCGGGCTATCGGGCACGCGCTGCACCCCCGAGATTCCGACGGAGTCGAGGAGCGCGGCGACCTCCTTCACTACCGCCGCCGCCTCGTCCGAGCCTACGAAAGTGTAGCCCTTCGGATTGAACACCCCGTTGTCCGATTCCATTGCCAGGACGTGCTTGCCAATCTCCGACGCGTGCCCGTCGTGGTACGCCTGTCCGCCGCGCCCGCCGTTTTCCTCGTTGGTCCACAGCACCACCCGCACCGTCCGCCGCGGCCGGAGGCCGAGCCGGTGCATCAGGCGCACCGCCTCCCAGGCGGCGACCGAGCCGCCGCCGTCGTCCATCGCGCCCTGCCCCACATCCCACGAATCGATGTGGCCGCCGAGCACGACGACCTCGTCGGGCTTTTCGCGGCCCACTACCTCGGCGATCACGTTGCGCGAGGGCGCATCAGGGAGCGTCCGCGCGCTCATGCGCAGCGTCACGATCACTCGCTCGCCGCGGTTCTGGAAGCGATGAAGCATCATCGCATCTTCGACGCTGAGCGCCGCGGCGGGAATCCTGGCCGCAGTGGAGTCGTAACGGAGCGCGCCGGTGTGCGGGCTTCGGATCGAGGCCGACGCTACCGACCGGATCAGACAGGCCAGCGCGCCCACTCTCGCGGCCGCCGAGGGACCGTCGGTGCGGATTTTCCTGACGGTGACGTAATCAGTGAACGGCGCGTCGAAGAGAACGATCTTCCCCTTTGCCTCGGCGGCGTGCTGCTGGAGCTCATCGAAGCCGGATACCACCAGCACCGGCGCCGTGATGCCCGTCTTGGGGGTGGCGATGCTGCCGCCAAGCCCAAGCATGCGGAGCGGTGCCGCCCGGGGCTGCACCATCTCGATCGACTCGGGACCCCGGACCCACCGTGGCACCATGACCGGCTCGCCCCGAACGTTCTCCAGGCCGTCCTTGCTCATTTCGGCTAGAATCCAGTCGATCGCGGCCTCCAGCGCCGGGGAGCCGCTGAGCCGGTGGCCGAAGGTATCCACCAGGCGGCCGAGGCGGATGTAGGCGAGGCTGTCGCCGGTGGCGGCACGATAGACGCTGTCGGCGATCGCGCTGTAAACGGAGCCGATTGACGACTGCTGGGCCCGGCACGGCACCGGTAGCGCCCCGAGAGTGAGGAGGGAGAGAGCGGCGATGGCGTGCCGCGCGCGGAGCGATTTCATCCGGGGAGCTCGTAGAGAAGGTGAGGGGTGGCGAGTTGGCGCGCACGGAAGATTCATCCGAAGCCCCGCCCCGCGCCAGTCGCCGCGACGGTAGCCTTTCCGGCCGCGGTTATATTGCGAGAGCTACGCGCGTGTATGGAAGAGACCGTTATCGTCGTTGGAGGATGCATGCTGAAGCGTACAATCGGCGCGGTTGCCGCCGCCGTAATCGCGGTTGCCCCTGCCCTCAGCGCCCAGGGAGCTGCCAAGGATCCGATGGCCGATGGACGGCCGCTGAGCGAGTGGATCGCGGACCTCAAGGCGGACGCACCACAGACCCGGAACGCCGCCGCCTATGAAATCTCCGGGTTCGGCCCTGCGGGCGCACCCGCCGTTCCAGCCCTCATCCAGGCGCTCGACGACCCCAGCCCCACTGTCCGGTTTCCCGTCACCGTGGCACTCGGCGAGATCGGCCCCGCGGCGGTGGAAGCCGTACCGCGACTCAAGAAGATGATGGATGAGGAGATCAACGACGAAATCGCCGCATCGGCCAAGCGCGCGATCCGCAGGATCAGGCCCGAAGCGCTGGTGGACCAGTAGACGGTCCGCCGCGTGGTCACTGAATCCGGACCACCTTGGCCACCGATGGGACCCCGTCCTCGTTCAGAATGAAGAGCATGTAGTGACCCGGTGGCGCCACGTTTCCGCTGGCCGGTGCCGTTACCGTCAGACTGCCGGACGACTTCGTGAACGACAGCGACAGGAATCGCTGGTTCTCGTCGAAGGCGTGGGTCACCGACCCGAGCTTGATGAAGCTCACCTTCGAGATGCCCGCCGCGTCAGGCGTACTCACCGTAAACTGCTGCCCATAGCTCACCGTAGCCGGGGCGCCGCCGATCGTGGGCCGCGCTCCCTTGAACAGATACGGCGGCGAGAAGACTTCGTAGCTGTATTGCTCCGGCGCACCCGACCCCTCCCCGCTCCCACTGTGCAGTACCCGCCCGTCGAGCAGTAACAGCGTCGTCGAGTGATAGACACGCGTCACCTGGTTGCTGGCCAGCGTGGTCCAGTGCTCAGTTTGCGGATCCCACAGCTCCGCCGCGTGCACCCCGCCCTCCGGGTTGTTGAATCCCGACGCGCTGGTGCCCCCGGTTACGAGAACCTCGCCGGTGGGCAGTATCGTCG
The DNA here is from genome assembly GCA_050733115.1 of Gemmatimonadales bacterium. GTDB lineage: Bacteria > Gemmatimonadota > Gemmatimonadetes > Gemmatimonadales > GWC2-71-9 > CAVVWJ01. The sequence goes on along the minus strand of JBOHSC010000314.1, from coordinate 14,701 downwards.
CGTTCATGTGCCGCCTGGCGTACTGCATCGACTGGACGCTGCGCCACGCGGGAGAGCCCTGATTGAGGTCGATCACCTCGGCGGTGCTGGTGGGCGCCGAATTGCTGTCGGCTCCTCCACCGCCGACGATCATGATCTTGCCCGGGGCGTACATCACCGCGGAGCCGTAGTCGCGGTACCCGCGCGCCGACTTCACCGTGGTGACCCAGGAGCCGCTCCCCGACGTCGTCAGCCAGTGCGACGCCTGCGACGGGCCGGCCTCGAACACGTTGCCGTTCGGCGCGACGAACATGCGCGGGTAGTATGGCTGCGTGAGTGAAGCGGAAGAGAGCTGCCGCCACGCCCCACCCGTCGTCCAGACATCGGGGATCGGCACCACGAGCCCGTTCTCGTCGCGGCCGGCCACGACGACCATCTCTCCGTTGGGAAGCGGCGTAACGGTCGGATACCAGCGTCCGCGCGGCATCGGCGGACCGCTGCTGAAGCTCCTCGTGCGCCAATCGTAGAGCGTCGATGCCGGCAGCCCGTGATCGTTGGTGATGTGGCCGCCGGCGATGAGGAGCCGTCCGTCGGGGAGGAAGGCGTGCCCCGAGCAGAAGAGCCAGGCAGGGCTCGGGATGGCCGTGAACTGCCCGGTGGCTGGATCGAAGAGCTGGGGATCGTCCTTCCGGCCGAACATCAGCACGTCGCCATCGGGCAGCAGGCTCATGTGCACCGCGATGATGGGCGTCGTCTTCACTGCCGACCACTCTCCGGCTGAGGTCTCGGCCGGCGCGCTTACCGAGACGGAGCTCGACGTCACGCCGGCGCTCGCCGAGGTGAACCGGAGCGTGCGCGACCCGCCGGCGCCGCCGATGGCGAGATCGGTGAAGGTGGCCACGCCGTTCACGCTCGTGATGACCGCAGTTCCCGAGAGCGTTCCTCCCCCCGACTGGATCGTGGCCGTCACCTGCGAGCCGTTCAGGAGATTGCCACCGGCATCCCTCACTTCGACCACCGGCTGGCGGCTGAACGGATCGCCCGAGACCGCGGTCGTCGACGGCTGCGTCCGCATGGTGAGGCTGCTTGGGGTTCCGGCGGCGAGAGTGATCGGGCCCGACGTTCCGCCGCTCAGGCCAGACGAGCTGAACTTGACGGTGTAGGTGCCGGTGGTGCCGGTGATCTTGAGGTTGGAGAAGGTGGCCTGGCCGTCGACGGTGTTGGCGGTGACGGTGCCGCCCAGCGTGCCCCCGGGGTTGGTCGCGAGGGCGGCGGTGACCGTCACACCGTCGTCGACCGTCGGGTTGCCGTAGAAATCGCGGAGCTCCACCTTCGGTTGCGTGCCGAGGGCGACGCCGTTGACCGCCGAAGAGGAGGGCTGGATGATGATGGCCGCCTGCGCCGGATTGCCGGGTGTGCCGGATGCGGTGAACCCCACGTTGCCGAGTCCCGCGGCGGACGCGGTCAGCGTCTGGGCGCCGAGCGAGCCGCCGAGCGTCCACACCGTCGCGGCTATTCCGTCGGCACCCGTCGTCACCGTCTCCGGGTCGGCGGAGCCGCCCTGCCCTGCCGACCAGGTGACCGTCTTCCCAGGGATCGCATTGCCGTCCGGATCGACCACCTTCGCCACGATCGGCGACCGCAGCTCGGTGCCGACTTTCTCAGTCTGGCCGCCACCCGACACCGGGAGCAGCGCCGACGCATCGCCGGCCACCGCAACGTGATGGAACGTCACCGGCGATCCCTTCACGCCGGCCACGGTGGCCGTCGTTGCCTGGTCGCCCGCGGCGGAGCCGAGCTGCCGCTGAACCGCCGCACGCCCGTTGGCTGCCGTCATGGTCGTCGCCCCGCTCACCGTTCCGCCGCCGGACACCTCCCATGAGACTTCGGTACCCGCGGTCACGTTTCCGAATGCATCGACCACTTCGACGGCGAGCGAGTCACTCAGCATCGAGCCGACCCGGCCACCCTGATCCTGTCCGGACACCGCTCGAACGGTATCCGGTGTGCCGGCCGCGGCCGTCGCGGTGACCCTTGCCACGAGCAGCTGGCTTGCGGCTCCAGTGACGCGGGCTTCGACGATCCACGAGCCGGCGACGGTTCCGAGCACCACTCGCGCGGCCGCGCGCCCCTTCGGGTCAGTCGAGGCCTTTTCGGGAGCCACCTCAGCTCCGGGGTCCTCCGCCGTGACCCTGAACTCCACCTCCATGCCATGAACGGGGACGCCGTCGGCGTCCACAACTTCAACTACCAGCGAGTCGGCCAATGGCTGTCCCACGACACCGCTCTGCGCATCGCCAGCCACGAGCCGGATTGCCGCCGGCGGCTTTTCCACATCGACGGCCGGCGTGTCGTGGGCACAGGTGATCGAGCCGGCAACGAGAATCGCGGTGAGCCAAAGCGGGGGACAATATCGGTGCGATCGGCCGAGACGCGTCATCGCAGATTGATTCCCTGGTTCTGGAGTACGAATTGCGACTGTCGCGCGCGCGCGACGGACCTGTGTATTGGCTCGACATTCGCGTGGTCCGCGCCTGGTCACGATAAAGCGACGGAGAGCGCGCATCCGACTCGGGAAGTGCCGACGCCACTAGAGGAAACGAGATGGCCCGGAACCGGGCCTCAATCAACGACGATGCTGTGCGATGTGTCTGGGGAAATCGGAGAGCAAGCAGCAGGCCACTGCGGGGAATTGCAGCGAGGGGTCCGGATCGTGCGGACTATCAGGCACGCGGCGATAATCGATAGCCGATCTTGCGCACGGTGTGGATAAAGTGGGGGTGGGTCGGATCGTTCTCGAGCTTACGGAAAATGCCGGTCCCGATCACTGAGCCGATGCCGAGTGCGGTGAGGTGGACGGGTCCGAGGGCGCGGCGAAGGGTTGGACCCGCGGCTAGGGCCTGCAGGTCGGCGATACTCTTGGTGGTTGAGAGGCTCATGCCTCATAGATATCGTCCGACGGTTGTGACGACCTATGGGTGCAATGACAGAATCTCGTCAGAGCCGCAGAACCGGTCAGGCCTCGTCGGTCGCGATGACGTGGGGTGCCCCTTCGGTGAGGAGGTGGTCCCTCAGGGCGTCGATCCCGATGCTCTTCCTCGGACGCACCCGGTATTCCAGGACCCCCGAGGCGCCATCGCCCGTTTCCGACCCGGTAGCGGCCCACCGCTTGGCGTCACGCGCGAGCACCCGCTCGATCGCCGGCCGGGCCGACGCGGAGTCGCCGACGTAGATCCTGAGCGCGACCGCCCGGCCGTCGGCCTCGAGTACTTCGCCCGCCCTGCTGCGTCCGTTTCCCACCGGCTCTGGCACATCTCCGGCCGACGGCGGCGGCGCGGCGAGGTCGGCGCCCGACGGCATGCAGAGACGGCTGAAGGTGTCGTCGAATTCCGTTCCCAGATTGAGCTTCCAGAGCGTCAGCTCGAGGATCACGAAGAACAGCGACAGCACGGTGGCCACGCCAAGAGCGTGGATCCCGGTGGCGAAGCCGACGCCGATCGATCCGAAGATGTAGACGGCGTCGCCCGCTTCACGGAGGTTGTTCCTGAAGCGGACCGCCGCGACGATGCCCGCGAGACTGAAGGCCAGGGCGAGGCTGTCCCGCACGACGACGAGGATGGAGGTGACCACGATCGGCAGCATCACCACGGTCTGGACGAGGGAATGATCGTACTTGAGGCGGGTGCGCGTGCGCACGTAGGTGTAGGCAAGGGGAATCACCAGCAGCAACGCCGCCAGCATCTGGACGGAGGCTTCCACCCAGCGAGGAGACCCTGTTGGGAGCACCGCCAGGCGCCAGCGAAGCCACTCGAGGCCCTCGGCCATTCCGGTCGGCGCCGCGTCGACCGGAGACATCGCCTCTGTCGGAAAGAGCGCGGTGAGCAGGAGGAGCAGCGCGGTGACGACGAGATAGTACCCCGTGATCCGCAGGACGGTGTAGCGTCCGACCCGTCGCGGCCCGGCGACCGCCGCCGCCATGATCTTCTTCGCCATTGCTCGACCTCCCTGCTAAGGGGCCGCCGCCGCTATCGCGGCGTTCGCCAGCGCCGCCACCAGTGCGGCCCGGTCTCGCGGACCGGTATACATCGCGCCATCGATGAAGAGCGACGGCGTGCCGCGGACACCACTCGACCTCCCGCTCTCCGCGTCTCGCTCGACCAGCGGTGCGTAGGTCTTCGCGATCAGTTCGCGCTCGATCCTCGGTGCGTCGGCGCCGATTTTCCGTGCGTGGCGCGCCAGAGACCGCTCATCGAGGGCGTCCTGATGCTCGAAGAGCCGGTCGTGCATCTCCCAGAACTTCCCTTGCGCGCCCGCCGCCTCCGCGGCCTCCGCGGCGGCGCCCGCATGGGGGTGGGAATCGCGCAACGGAAAATGACGGAAGACGAAGCGCAGGTTGGGGCCGAACGCTCGCCGGACCTGCGCGAGCACGGGATACATGGCTCCGCAGCTCGGACACTCGAAATCGCCGTACTCGACCAGCGTCACCCGCGCGCCGGCGGGACCCAGGGCATGATCTTCGTCGGTGACCTGCGGTGTCAGAATGCCCATGCCTCAGCGCTGGCTCGCACCGACGCCGGCGTCCACCACCGCCTGGAGCAGCGCCCGGACGGCACTGATCCCCTCCAACCGGAACCGCGCCTTCGTGGGGCCCGCCCCTACCCGGATGGTGATCGCCTCGGGCGGCAGCGCCGCGAACAGATCCTCGTCGGTCCGGTCGTCGCCGATAGCGACGATCGCCGTGCTCGCCAGACGCTCGGCCGAGAGCTGGGCGACGATCCGGCCCTTGTGAATGCCGTAGGGACGGATCTCGAGCAGCCGGTGGCCGGGCAGGATCTCCACCGGCTGATTGCTCAGCACCTGGTTGAGATGCAGTCGCAGCTCGTTGGCGCGGCGCGCGCCGGTCTCCGGATCGGCCATGCGGTAGTGCCAGGCGATCGCCGCCGCCTTCGTCTCGATGAGCGAGCCCGGCGTGCGCGCGGTGATGTCGCGCAGGATGGCGAGCACCGGCTCGCGCCAGCTCCCGCCCGGCTCGGCGGCGGGAACCCATTCCTTCGAGTCGGGCGCCCGCGACCAGAAGCCGTGCTCTGCGTGCAGCCACACCGGCAGGTGGCCCAGCCAGTGCTCGAGCGCTTCGCGCGCTCGACCGCTCACCACATGCACCTCGGTGTCGGGCCGCGCCGCCGCCGCCCCGAGCAGGGACACGAGCCCCGGATCGGGCCGGGCGAGGTCGGGCGTCGCGGCATAGGGCACGAGCGTGCCGTCGTAATCGAGGAGGAGGAGGAGCGCGTCGGTCCCAGCCAGCCGCGCCGTCAACGCCTTGTGTGCCGCATCGCCTCCTGCGGGGAGACCACGCGGCGGGACGACCGGCGTCGATTCCTCGAGCTGCTGCAGGAACGACGCGACCCACCGATGGACGTCGAAGGTCTGCACCCGGCTCCTGAGCGGCGCCAGACGCGCCCTCCTCTCGTCGACCGGCATGGTGAGGGCGCGGTAGTACACCTCGGCCGCACCCTCGACGTCGTACGGGTTCACCCGCACTGCTTCGGGCAGCTCCCATCCCGCGCCGGCGAACTCGCTCAGCACCAGCACTCCGTCGCCATCGTTTCTCGAAGCGATGAACTCCTTGGCTACCAGGTTCATCCCGTCGCGGAGGGGGGTCACCAGCATGACGTCGGCCGCGCGGTAGAGGGCGACGAGATCCGATTTCGAGAGCCCGCGGAAGATGTAGTGCACCGGCACCCACCGCGGCGTGCCGAAGACGCCGTTGATGCGCCCGACGAGCTGGTCTACCAGCGTCCGGAAGTCCTGATAGGCCCCGACGCCGGTACGGGAGGGCACCGCTACCTGGAGCAGCCGCACCCGCTCCCGAAGCTCGGGATGGGTGTTCAGCATGCGCTCGTAGGCGAGGAGACGGCGGGGAATCCCCTTGGTGTAATCGAGCCGGTCCACCCCGACCAGCACACGCACACTTCCATCCCCACGGATAGCCCTGGCCTCGGCTTCCACGGCAGGGTCGGCCGCGAGCGCGGAGAAGGTGGCGGCATCGATTCCCATCGGGAAGACGCCGATTCGCACCTCCCGCTCCGGAAGCTGAACCCGGTCGATCTCCACCGAGATGCCGAGGATGTCGGTCAGCGATGAGGCGAAGTGACGGAGATAGGCGGGGGTGTGAAAACCGACGAGGTCGGCACCGAGGAGCCCTTCGAGGAGCCGTTCCCGGGAGGGCAGAGTCCGGAACAGCTCTTCGGAGGGAAAGGGGATGTGCAGGAAGAATCCGATCCGGGCGTCGGGGATTCGCTTCCGCAGAAGCCCCGGGAGGAGGAGGAGCTGGTAGTCGTGCACCCAGATCAGGTCGCCGGGCCGGTAGTGCGCCGCGACGACGTCGGCGAAGCGCTCGTTGGCCTCGACGTACGCGTCCCAGTCGCTCACCTGGAGCGGGACCTGCTCGAGCAGATAGTGGAAGAGGGGCCACAGGACGCCGTTGGAGAACCCCTCGTAGTAGCGGGTTACCAGGTCCTGCGAAAGCGGGACGGCCACCAGCCGCATGGCCGCGAGCTTGGCTTCGAGCTCCACCTGGCGCTCGGGCCCCAGATCGACCGTGGCGCCCGACCAGCCGATCCAGAGCCCGTCCGAATTCTCGTGCGGGCCCTGGAGGCCGGTGGCCAACCCTCCCGTGCTCCGCTGCACGTCCACCCCCGTCTCGGAAACCTGGACGGTGACGGGCAGGCGGTTGGCGACGATAAGCAGACGGGGCATCCGCTAAAGGTACCCCCGGAATCGCCGGGTGGAACGAGGGTTACCCTATCGCGGCCACTTCTGGTTCCCCCGATCCACATCGGGAAACTCGTTGGCCGGATCGATCTCGATCGACTTGATGGCCGGCTCCCGGGCCACGCGCACCGTCGTCCGCTTGGCGCCGCCCAGCCAGACCTCCACCGGCACCGTCAGGGTGTCGGCCGGGGCACCGGTCCGGTTCACCACCAGCTTCACCGGCATCGGCGCCTTCCCCCGGTTACCGATGACTACCTCGACCGAGTCTCCCGCCGTGGTCACCGTGTCGATGGCCTGGTCGAGCTTCCAGGTCTCGAAGAACCAGGTCCGCCAGAACCAGGAAAGGTCCTTCCCCGACACGTCTTCCACGGTATCGAAGAAGTCGTAGGGAGACGGGTGCTTGTAGAGCCAGCGGTGGCCGTATTCGGTGAGCGCCTTGTGAAACGTCTCCCGTCCGAGCACGCCCCGGAGTGCCACGAGCACCGTGGCCGGCTTGTAATAGGCGGCGACACCATAGGCGTTGTAGTTGGGGAAGCGGTCGCCGTGGCGCATCAGCTCGACTTCTCCGTCGGATTCCGCGAAGTCGAGGTAATTCTTCCGGTTCCGCGCCTCGTCGTCGAACCCCTTGAAGAAGTCGTCCATACCCTGCGACTGGTCGAACTGGGTAAAGCCCTCGTCCATCCAGGCAAAGCGCTTCTCGTCCGACCCCACCATCATGGGGAACCACATGTGCCCGATCTCGTGATCCACCACCTCGTACATGCTCAGCGTGTCCCACTCGCCTCCGATGCAGGTCATCATCGGGTACTCCATCCCGCCGCAGGAGTTGGGACCGTCCACTATCGACATGTGCGGCCAGGGATAAGGCCAGAGGAACCTGGAGAAGAACTCGATCGAGTGGCGGCCGTAGCGGGCGGCCTCGTCCCAGTGACTGATCCGCTGCTCGGGACGGTAGAAGGAATAGATGGCCGACGAATCGGGGCGGCCGTCGCCGTTTGCGTCGCCTACGGCGGCGTTGGTGGCGTCCCAGAGATAGCGGGATGATGCACCCCAGGCGACGTCACGTACGTTCTTCGCGGTGAAGTGCCAGGTCAGCTTGCCATCCTTCCCGGCGGTGGTGGACCTGCCAGCTTCCCGGTCGTACTCTCCGACGACGTGAACGATGCCCGCGGCGCTCGAGGCGGAATCGAGCCGCGCCCGCGTCTGCGCGCTCAGCACGTCGTTCGGATTCTCGAGCGTGCCGGTGCTGGTCACCAGCCATCCCGCCGGCACGGTCAGGCTCACGTCATAATCGCCGTACCCCATGTAGAACTCGGCGTTGCCGAGGTACTGATCGATCTGCCAGCCGTTGATGTCGTCGTACACCGCCATCTGAGGGTACCAGTAGCTGATGTAGTAGACTTCGCCGTCCTGCCCGCCGCGTGGGGCGCCGTCCGGAGGTACCCGCAGCCTCCAATCGAACTCGAAATTGGCCGATCCGCCCGGCGGGATGGGCTGGGGCAGCCGAAGCTGCATGATTGTCCCGTTCACCTCGTATCCCGGCTCCGGCCCCTTTACCGCCGCGAGGGTACTGCCCTGCGCGGCTACCTTGTTCAACTCCACTCCCTCGACCGACCACGGCACGTTGGTGTCATGATGGGCGCCAGGCGCAAAGATGTTGTGAAGGAGCTGGATGTACACCACTGCGAGAGTGTCGGGGGAGCGGTTGTAGTAGTTGATGGTGCCGTGTCCGGTGAGGCGCTTGGAGACGGGGTTGAGCTCCGCTTCGAGCTTATACTCCGACCACTGCTGCCAGTAGTGTGGGCCCGGGGCGCCGCTTCGGGTGCGGGTTCCCTTCGTCACCGCCCGCTCGAACCCCTCGAGGACCGGCACCGTCATCGCCCGGATGCGAGACGCCGTCCCAGCCGGCTCAGCCGCCGGAGCAGGGGCGGCCGGAGCGGTCCGGCCGGTGCCGCAGGCGGACAGAAGGGCGAGGAAGAGGAGCCCCGCGAGCGGGTTGCGGGAAGCGGCTACCGGTCGGTACATCGGAATCTCCATCGGTCGTAGTTTGGGAGGGCGACCGTTCGCCCCCGGGGCGGATCATGCCCTGACTACGGGTAACGGGCAAGTCTGTTTCCAGCCGGGGCGCGGGCGCGACCCTCGCGTGCCCTGAAGCATTCCTGAGACGTCCGGGGCTCCGTCGGCCCCGCGGGTCCGCACACACCTGAATGAGAGGCGTTTCATGTCGGATGGTTGGACCAACCGGATCAGATCCAGCGGGATCGGCATCGCATTTCTCGCCGGTTTGCTCTTTGCCGGCCTGTTTCACTTTCCTCACTCCTCGTCTGCCCAGCAGTCCACTCCGCGGTACACGGCGGGCCAGTCGGCGACTCCTGCCCCGGGCCCTGCCGGCGCCGCGGCGCTCACCGACCTGAGCCAGGCCTTCGCGGCCGTGGCCGAGCAGGTCAAGCCGAGCGTCGTCTTCATCAAGTCGGGGAAGAAGGCTCGCGCCGAAGCCGCCGGCCCCGAATTCAGGGTTCCGCCGGGCTTCGAGCAGTTCTTCCCGCGTGGTCAGCAGCCCCGGCCAGGCCCCGACTTCCAGGAGAGCGCCGGTTCCGGCTTCATCGTCTCCCGTGACGGCTACATCCTGACCAACGACCATGTCGTGGACGGCTCGGACAAGGTCACCGTCCGGCTGCTCGACCGCCGGGAGTTCACCGCAAGGGTCGTCGGCACCGATCCCAACACCGACCTTGCCGTGCTCAAGATCGACGCGCACGACCTGACTCCCGCCCCGCTGGGCGATAGCGATGCGTCTCGCGTGGGCGAGTGGGTACTGGCCGTGGGCAATCCCCTCGGCGAGAACCTGACCTTCACCGTGACCTCGGGCATCATCAGCGCCAAGGGCCGGAGCCTTGCGCTGCCCAACACCAGCGACCGGAGCATCCAGGACTTCATCCAGACCGACGCCGCCATCAACCCCGGTAACTCCGGTGGTCCGCTGGTGAGCGTCACTGGACAGGTCATTGGCGTCAACTCGGCGATCGAGAGCCAAACCGGCTTCTACTCGGGCTATGGCTTCGCGATCCCGATCAATCTGGCGCGGCGGGTGATGGATCAGATCATCGAGCACGGCCGCGTCCTGCGCGCCGCGCTCGGCGTCACCGTTCGCAATATCACTCCCAACGACGCGGCATACGTCGGCCTGCCGGACATACTTGGCATCGTAGTCCAGGACTTCGGCAGCGAGGGTTCGCCCGCCAAGAAGGCCGGCATAGAGCCCGGCGACATCATCGTGTCGATCGATGGCAAGCCGGTCGAGTACGTCGGACAGCTTCAGCAGTTGATCGCGTTCCGTCGTCCGGGCGAAACGGTCAAGGTCGAGGTCGCCCGCAAGGGCGGCGTCCACAAGACGCTCGAAGTGCGCCTCCAGGAGCTCCCGTCGCCCAAGGCGGTCGCGTCGGCCGACTCCAGCGACACCAACGCCGACACTCCTGAGGGCGCCGCGTCCCTCGGCCGCCTCGGCATCACCGTGGCCCCTCTCGGTTCGGACGATGTCCAGCAGCTCAATCTCAGGCCCGACCAGCGCGGCCTGCTGGTCACCGACGTGAAGGCCGGCGGTCCCTCGTGGGGCGAGCTGGTCGATGGAGAGCACGGCGGGCCGGACATCATCCTCGAAGTCGAGGGAACGGCAGTGAAGACAACGGCCGACCTCAAGCGGGTGCTGGCCGATCAGAAGCCGGGCAGCGTGGTGAGCCTTCGGGTGTACAACGCCCGGGCCCAGGTCCGGCGTATCGAGCGAATCAAGCTCGGCGACGAGTAAGCGGCAGCTTGCTGCTCCAGGCGCTCCGCTGTTTCTACGGAGCGCTCAGTGGATTCGACGCGCGCTGCTCCGGGAGCACCGGAGGTGTTGAGCCTGAACAGCGACGCCTGATTTGGTTGGAGTGGATCAAGGGTATGGGCGGACTGAAAAACGACAAGCGAGATGAGGAGAGCTACGAAGCCGAGCGGGTCGGCACCGACCAGGCGGGACTGAGCGCCGCGAGCGGCGGCGCCCGCCACGGCTGTGGCTGCCGCTCGAGCACCACCAGCGCCATCGTGTGGGGGTCGGTACAGCTCCCGCCGATCACGCCGAACGCCTGCCGGGTACCGTCCTTCGTCCGGAAGATCACGCCGGTCACCCGCTCCTGCCCGCGCTGGACGAGCTCGAAGACGCGGCGCTGCTCCTCCCGATTGGAGAAGACCCCGAGTGATCCCGCCACCCGCAGCAGCTCCGCGGCCGAGTCGTAGCCGAGGAGCCGGGCGAACGGCCGGTTCGCGGCGAGGGGCGAGCCGCTCGAGTCGAAGAGACAGAGCCCCACCGGCGCACCGTCCGCCAGCGCACGCATCTGCTCTTCGCCGGCGCGGAGCGCATCCTCGACGCGGCGGCGCGCGGTCATCGCTTCCTTGAGGTCGGCGATCTGCTTCCGCAGTCCGGTGACCTCATTGATCAGCTCTTGTTTTGGCCGGTGTTGGTCTCGCATGTGACACTATGACGGCGAGGCCGGTGCCTCTTGCACCCTCCGGTCAATTTGAAACGCGCCGGAAGGACCACGGGGGAGGGGTCAGGCGCGGAGAAACGCGGGGTGGTCGTGGCCGGTCAGCGAGGTGATGACGCGCTCGTACACGCGAGGACCATTCTCTCCATTGGTGAGAACGACGACGGCGCGCCCGTTGGCCGTGTCGGCCACGACGAAGTTGCGGAAGCTGTTGTTGGCCCCCCAGTGCCAGAGCACCTGGCCGAATTCGTCCTGCTGGATCCCCCAGCCGAGACCCCACCAGAGCGCGCTGTTGATCTGCACCTGCGGGCGAGCCATCTCCTCGAGAGTCCCGGGCCGGAGTGACAGCCCCGCCGGCTGGGGAGCCACCAGGCGGGCGAGGAACTTCGCATAGTCCCGAGCCGTCGTGAGGAGCGAGCTCGCCACGTTGGGGACCATGTAGAGCGGTACCACCGGCCACTCCGGATTGATGAGCGTCACCACGCGCGCGGCGTCCTCGTATCGCCAATCGAGCAGCGGACGTTTCCACTCGGCGGCCACCACCTCCGCGCGCCGCCCGATTGCGGCATACACCTCTTCTCTTCGCCCCTCCTCGTCGTAGCCCACTGCCATGCGCCGGTCGAAGGCGGGGCGCCAGACGTAGCTGCTCTCGGTCATGTCCAGCGGGCGGAAGACCTCCTCTTCCATGAGCCGCGCGATGGGCCGTCCAGTCGCTTTCTCCACGACACGCTGGAGGTAGAAAAACCCCTCTCCCGAGTACCCGTACTCGGTTCCCGGTTCCGTTGCGGGCTCGAGCGGGCCCGGTTCCTTCCGCCAGTTGGGCAATCCGGTCGTATGACTCAGCACGTGCCGCGCGGTCACCTTCCGCATGCGGGCATTGTCCGCGTCGGGCGTCGGGAGATAACCGAAGAGAGGACGGTCGAGATCGAGCGTCCCCGCCTCGACCAGCCGCAGCACCTGGTAGGCGAAGAGCGGCTTGCCGAGTGATGCCGCCTCGAACACCGTGTCGTCGCCCACTGGCCGGACCGGGTCCATGCTGGCCTTGCCGAAACCTCGCTTCCAGACGCGTCCGCCGTCCACGACGGCGATCGCGATACCTGGAACGGTGGCGAGCTCCAGAAGACGCGGAAGCTGGCGAATCAGGCCGAGGGTGGGGAGCCAATGCGGAGGTGAGCCCCGGTCCCGGGCCGGCGTGGAAGTCTGCGCCGACCAGGACGGGAAAGGACGAGCCAGCGTGAGAGCTCCACCGGCTGTTGCAGCAATGAAACGTCGCCGACTGAGCAAACCGGATTCCGCCATCAACAGTGTGAACTCTTCCAGCCCTACGAGCGACGAGAGTCCCCGTTTCAGTTACCCTGTTGGACGGCGGCAACGCGGAAAGGGTTGGCCGGCTATAGGTGCGGCTTCTTGATCAGGCCCTTGATCTTGTTCTTGGCGTCGTTGCTGGCTTGGGCCTTCTTCTCTTCGACGATCTCGTGCACCGCCTGGTTGACCACCGACTTCCCGGCGTTGGCCATCGTCTTGCCAAGGTCGAAGTTCTTGAGCGCCTCGCACGCCTGCCGCTGCTGGGCCTTCTCTTCCGGCGTCAGCTCCCTCGGCTGGGTGGTGCTGCTCGTGGTGCTCGCGGCCGGCTGCTTGGCCATCTCCGCCTTCGCCTTGGCGATCGAGTCCGCCAGTTGCTGACTCGCCAGGTACGTGACGAAGCCGCGGGCGAGCGAATCGGGGCTCGCCATGTTGGTGTCGTCCTGGAAGGTGATGCCAGGCGGAGGCTCGAACGCCGAGGCCGGCGGCTCGCCCTTCTTCACGGCCGTCGCGGTCTCCTCGAAGTCCACGCAGAAGAGGCTGCCCTGCAGGTGGAGCGGAATGGTCGGTGCGTCCTGCATGGAGCAGACGGAGAAGCTGCCGAAGGCGTGCTCCTGGCATTTCTCGCCAGCGTAGGTCTTGGTGGCGCTCTTCTCGCCGGTCCACATGGCCTGAGCGCCGAAGGCGCGGGAGATCATCTGCGCCATGTCCTGCATGTTCTGATGAAGGCGCTGCTTCGAGGCACCGTCCAGGTCGTCGTACGCCTTTTCCATGTATGGCAGGACGTTGGGACGCTTGAAGCCGGTCTTCTTGGTCAGATCGGCGGTGTAGTTCCAGTCGGGGGTGAAGAGACTCCACGAGTCCGTCGTCGTGGTCTTCCCGAAGAACTTGCCGGTCGTCGTCTCCTGCGTGACGATCTTGTCCTTGGAGACCGCCCGCTCACCGGTGCCCTGCATGTCCCCGGCGTAGACGTAGCTGACCTGGATCGCGTTGACCTTGCTCTTGGGCAGCTTGAAGGGATTGTCCTGCGCGGCAAGTGGCGACGCGGCAACTGCGAGGGCCGCAATTAATGCGAGGCGTTTCATGGTGTGCTCCGAGTGGGTTGAAACCGTGGAATACACCAAAGTTGCCGCCGGGACATCGGCGGGCAAGCCACCCCCATCGTCCCGGATCTATTGCGTCGCCGGTGAGGCCGGCCAGCTACCCCCCAGCGCCCGGTAGAGTTGTACCGCCGCCGCGAGTTGCCGGAGCTGGGCCTGGCTCAATCCCAGCTCGGCGTCGAAGAGGCTGCGCTGGGCGTCGAGCACCTCGAGGTAGCTCGCGACTCCCGTCCGATAGCGAAGCTCGGCCAGTTGCAGCGCCCGGCGGAGCGCCTGGGCCTGGGTCTGCTGGGCCGCCACCTGGTCGCGGGAGGTGCGCACCCCGATCAGGGCATCGCTCGCCTCCCGGAGCGCCACGAGAAGGCTCTGCTCGTACTGTGAGCGCGCCTGGTCGGCCCGGGCCCGGGCCACGCGGGTCTGACTGACGAGCTGGCCCCCGGTGAAGAGCGGCACCGAGATGCCGGCCAGCGCCTGGTAGATCTCGCCGTTCGAGGTAAACAGATCGCCGGCCCGGGGAACCTGGCTGCCGTAGGAGCCGCTGATCGAGATCGTGGGCAGGCGCGCGGCTTCGGTCACGCCGATCCGTGCGGTGGCCGCGGCGAAGGCGCGCTCCGCCTGCTGCACGTCCGGGCGCCGGGCGAGGAGGGTGGCCGGCAGCGAATCGGGCACTGCCAGCGCGCTCACTGCCTGGGCCAGCGACCCGCCCCTGGGCACATTGGCCGGAGCCTCGCCGAGCAGCAGACTCAGCTGATGCTCCTGCTCGGCGCGCAGGCGCTCGGTTTGCGCCAGCGTGGCCGCGGGTACCGCCACTTGAGCCTCGAACTGCCGCACGTCGAGCTCCGAGGTGAGCCCCTGCTTGAAGCGCTGCCGGGCAAGGCCGAGCATCGCCTGGCGCGAGGCGAGTGTGCGCTCGGCGATCGACCGCTCCTGGTCGAGCTCGAGGAGGGAGAGATATCCGGTGGCGACGTCGCTCACCAGCGAGAGCACTACGGCGCGCTGGGCCGCCTCCTGCGACGAGAGGTCGGCCCGCGC
>JBOHSC010000313.1:0-16649 GCA_050733115.1 Gemmatimonadales bacterium | reverse complement strand
CTCGAACCCGGCGACGTGATCGCCACGGGCACCCCGGCCGGCACCGCACCGCTCCACGACGGCGATGTCGTGGAAGTCGAGATCCCCGGTGTCGGCATCCTCTCCAACCCTGTTCAGAACGGCCACCGGACATGATCGAGCTGAGCCAGCGAGTGCGCTCCCTCCCAGGCTACCCTCTCGCCGAGATCCCCACCATCAAGCGCCGGCTCATCGAGTCGGGCATGGATGTGATCGACCTCGGCGCCGGCGACAACGACACTCCGCCGCCGCAGGTGGCCGTGTCCGCCATGGGCGAGGCGCTCCGTGATCCCGCCTACAGCAAGTACGGCTTCCAGCAGGGGCTGCCGGCGTACCGGCAGGCGGCGGCGCGCTGGGTCGAGCGCAGGTTCGGCCAGCGATTCGACCCCGCCACCGAGACACTGCCGCTGATCGGCTCGAAAGAGGGGCTCTCCCATCTGCCCTTTGCCGTGGTGAATCCGGGCGACGTAACCATCGTTCCGGAGCCGGGATACCAGGCCTACATCGGTGGATCGCTGCTGGCTGGCGCGAAGCCACACGTGGTGCCACTCCGGCCCGAGAACGGTTTTCTCCTCGACCTCGACAAGGTTCCCGCCGACGTGTTGCGACGGAGCAAGCTGGTGTTCGTGAACTACCCCAACAATCCGACCGCGGCGGTGGCTCCGATGGAGTATCTGGAGCGAACGGTGGCCGCGTGCCGCCGCCACGGCATTCTTCTGGCCTACGACAACGCCTACTGCGATCTGACCTACGACGGATATCGCGCGCCGAGCATCTTCGAGATACCCGGTGCACGCGAGGTGGCGGTGGAGTTCTTCTCGCTCTCCAAGAGCTTCTCTATGACGGGATGGCGCATCGGTTTTGCGGTGGGCAGTGCGGAGCTGATCGGCGCGCTCACCAGAGTCAAGTCGTACGTCGACACCGGCCCTTTCCTCGCCGTGCAACGCGCCGGCGCGGCGGCGCTCGATCGCGCCGAGGAGCTGGTGGAGCCGGTGCGAGCGGAGCTCCAGCGCCGGCGCGATGCGGCGGTGTCGGCTCTGCGCGAGGCGGGGTTTGTGCTCGAGGCGCCCAAGGCCGCGATGTACCTGTGGGTCGCTCTCCCCGCCGGTGTCGCGTCGGCGCTGTTCGCCAAGCGCGCGCTCGAGGAGACCGGAGCGCTCGTGCTGCCCGGCAGCGGCTTCGGTCCCGCGGGCGAAGGATTCTTCCGAATCGCGCTGACCGTCGGTCCCGACCGCCTGCGCACGGCGGCGGGCCGCCTGGGCCGGACCCTCGCCGCGATTCAGCGGGGAGAGCTTGCTCCGACCGCCTGAAATCCGGCTGCCGCCGCTCCAGCGCTGGTCGCGACTCGGACTCGCGGCCAGCGTTGGCATGCACAGCCTGCTGCTGTTCGTCTGGATCGACGGACGAGTTCCCGACCTGCCGCACCGCTCCTCCCAGGTCCTCTTCCTGGCGCCTCCGGCCACCGGCTCGGCCGTCGTTCCGATGCCATACCGGGTTCCGAGGGCGGAGGGGCGGGAGGGCACCGGCTTGTCGGCACAGCGCGCGGCGCGTCCGGTGATTCGCAGCGAGCCGCAGGCCGTGGCAACCCTTCCGGAGCCGAGGCCACAGCCCCAGCCGGTGGCGCCCGATACCGGTGGCGCGCCAGCGGCCAGGCAGCGTCAGCCGATCGGAATCATCGGCCCCGGCCTCGCCGAGGGTCACCTCTGGGTGCGACCGCTGCCGCTGCCGCCGAAGGACCTGGCCAAGCGGCTCACCAGGGATCATGTGGACTTGGTGGACAGCGCCGTAACCGCGATCGTGCAGGGCTACCTCGACTCGATCGCGAACGATCCGTCGGCGCACGACGTCGGCCTGCCGAGCTGGACGAAGAACATCGCGGGGAAGAAATTCGGCATAGACGGGAAGAACATCTACATCGCGGGACTCAAGATTCCTGCCGCCGTGCTGGCGCTGCTGCCGCTTTCCGGCGGTGGAAACATCGACCAGAATCGCGCCTACAACCATCTCATGGACCTTCGAACCGACCTCCAGTACGCCGCTCAGCGGTCGGAAAACCTCGAGGAGTTCAAGCAGATGATCAAGGAGATGCGGCTCCGGAAAGAGCGCGAGCGTGAGTTCGACGCCAACCAGCGGACCGCGCCGCCACCCGAGAATCCCCCTGTCCCATGACGCACAACCACGGGAAGCAGAAGCGATGAAGCTTGTGGACACCGAGGAGACTGTCGTTCTGGTCACCGGCTCCTCCATCACCTCGGAAGAGCGCGACCGGCCCCTTGCCTACCGCCTGAAGGCGGAAATCGACCGCCGGGGCGTGGGGCACGCGTATCGGCGGGCGGTCGTGGTGGCCGATCTCTGGTATCTCGACAACCGCATCTTCCACCTCAACCCCACGGTCGCGATCGGTGGTCCGGGCGCCAACGGCGTTACCCAGGAATTCTCCGTGCTGCTGCCCACGGTCCACAGTGTGGACGAACAGGTGTTCATTCAGCTGGATTTCGAGGGTGAGCTGAAGCGCGCCGCGCTCTGGGGGGCCAACGCCGCCGGCACGGCGGCTGCGGTGGATGCCTTCCTCGCCGGGGGATACCTCGATGACCTGCTCGGGCGCATCTGGCGATTCCGCGCCGGCATCTTCGTGTAGATGCACGTCGTCCTCGCGGCGGCCGGCGTTGTCCTCGCAGTTCTCCTCATCGTTGTCTTCAGACCTCCGGTCAAGAAGATCGAACACGAAATCGGCCACCTCTACTCCGTGGGCGACCCCCAATTCGCCAGGGCCATGGGCACGCTCCTCGGCCCGGCGTTGCTCCCCGGCAACCGCGTCACGGCGCTCTGCGATGGCGATGAGATCTTCCCCGCCATGCTCGGCGCCATCGGGCGTGCCCGACATACGATCACCTTCGAGACGTACATCTACTGGTCCGGCGCCATCGGCAAGGCGTTCGCCGACGCTCTGAGCGAGCGGGCGCGGGCAGGCGTGAAAGTGCACGTGCTGGTCGACTGGGTGGGCAGCGGGAAGATGGACCGGGACATCATTCACCAGATGAAGGACGCCGGAGTCGAATTCGTGAAGTACCGCCCCCTGAGCTGGTATTCGCTGGGACGGCTCAACAACCGCACCCATCGCAAGCTGCTCGTGGTGGACGGCGCGGTCGGATTCACCGGCGGCGTCGGTATCGCCGACAAATGGCTCGGCCACGCCCAGGATCCCGATCACTGGCGGGACTCCCATTTCATGCTCGAGGGTCCGGCCGTCGCGGAGATGCAGTCGGCGTTCATGGACAACTGGATCGAGACGCAGTCGATCGTGCTCCATGGCGACCACTACTTTCCGCCGCTGGCGCCGGCCGGCCGGCAGATTGCGCAGGTCTTCAAGAGCTCCGTGGACGAGGCCAGCGAGAGCGCCCGGCTCATGTATCTCCTCTCCATCGCGTCGGCCGCCGAGAGCGTCCGCATCGCCAACGCGTACTTCGTCCCCGACCGTCTGTCGGTGCGGACGATCGTCGCGGCGGCACAGCGGGGAGTGAAGGTGGAGATCATCGTCCCGGGCCGGCACACCGATGCGGTGCTGGTGCAGAAGGCCAGCCGGGCATGCTGGGGGGCGCTGCTGGAAGCGGGCGTCGTCATCTACGAGTATCAGCCCACGATGTATCACGTGAAGGTGATGGTGGTGGACGACCGTTGGGCTACGGTGGGATCGACCAATTTCGACAGCCGTTCGTTCCGGCTCAACGACGAGGCAAACCTGAACGTTCTCGACGTCGAGTTCGCGCAGGGTCAGTCCGGCATTTTCGAAGCGGACAAGGCGAAGTCGCGACGGGTGACGGTCGAGCTGTGGAGGAAACGACCGCTGAGGGAACGCATTGCGGAGCGTCTCTCGGCGCTGCTCCGCCCGCAGCTATAGCGCTGGAGTCAGAGACCGAGCAGGTCGGAGAGGGCGCGGTCTACCACCTCCGATGTGTCGCCGTCTATGATCTTGCGCAACACGTCGGCCGCCTCGAGCGGCAGGCTGTCCGGGTGGACCCGGTCGCGGTCGAACCGGACGATATGGCCGAGCGGGATCGGTGCCACGGCGGGTCCCTCGTCGGCCGATTCCGGTGCACCCGATGAGGACTCGAAGTCGGGGCGGGGTACGCTGGCGATCCACGGCTCGTCGGGGCTCTCTTCTTCCTGCGGATCGAGCTCCACCATCGCGTAGAGCTGGCACTGCAGTCCGGGCGGGGCCGCCCGGGCCACGAGCACGACCTGTACCGGCTCGTCGAAGATCTTGAGCTCCTGGATCTGCTCCCACGCTTCGGGAGGGACCACCGAGCGCGCCACCAGCTTCCCACCGCGAAACGTCCCCATGCACACCATACCCTCGGGAACCCGCTCGTCCTCGACGAGCGAGACGCTGAGCTGCACCGGGTCTTCCGAGGCCGCGATGGCGGCGGGTTGGGGTATGTCGGATTCCATCGAGAATCAGTAACCGCGATCGTCCCGGAGGGGCAAGCTCACGGATGGGCCGAGATGAAGCCGTCCTCGGAAACGAATGCGCCCGTCGCGGGAAAATCTTCGGCGGACAACCGGCGCACCAACCGGAGAGACGCCCCGGTCGAATCGGGCACCGGCCCGCGGAGGCGTCTCTGGATCATCGGAACGAGGCGCGCGGCCTGCAGTCGGCGGCCGGCGGAGTAGTCCAGCTGGAGCACGCCGGTGAGACCGAGCGGGCCGCGGAGGTTGAAGCCGGCGTACGTCAGGAAATTGCCGAGGGAGTAGAACAGGGGCACGCCGCGATAGAACTCGACCCCACGCAACACATGGGGACCGTGGCCGACCACCGCATCGGCGCCGGCGTCGATCACGGCACGAGCCCAGCTCCGGAGGTCGCCGCGTGGCTCATCCCCGAGGGATTCGGCCGCCTCGGCGACGTGAAGCGCGGAGACTCCTTCGGCGCCGCCGTGGAAGGTGACGAAGAGCAGGTCGACGAGAGGCCGCAGCGAGTCGATCACGGCGATGCTGCTCTCGATGTCGAGCAGGTCGTAAGCGAAGGGATACGTGGCGAAGCCGACGAGCCCGACCACCGTCAGGCTGTCGCCCCGGCGCACCGAGTCGACTGCGACGCTGCCGAGCGGACCGTACAGCCTGATGCCGAGCTGCCGGAAGGCGGAATCTGTCGTAGCTCGACCGGCGGGCCCGAAGTCATTGGAATGGTTGTTGGCGAGATTGAGATGAGTGAATCCTGCCTCCGCCAGGCGAGGGGCCAGCTCGCCGGGGGTGAGAAAGGCGTAGCAGCCCGGTTCCTCGGGGTGCTTTCGCTTCGGCGCGGCTCGTCGCCGACGCGGACGTGCCGCCGGACGCGACAGGCTGTCCCGCATCGCCTGGAATCCGACCTGCCGTCCCTTCCTGCCGCATTTGTAGGTGACGCCCGAGTCCCCGAGAACCCCCTCGAAGTTGCCGATGACCAGATCTCCGGTCAGCGCCGGCCGCGCCGCGTCGAGCAGGCCGCGGCCGCTGTCGGGGGGCACGCCGTTGCGGAGCGAGAGGGTACCGAGATTGATGTCGCCGACGAAGGCGAGCCGCACCGGAGAGTAGAGTCGC
Source organism: Gemmatimonadales bacterium (assembly GCA_050733115.1). Classification (GTDB taxonomy): domain Bacteria; phylum Gemmatimonadota; class Gemmatimonadetes; order Gemmatimonadales; family GWC2-71-9; genus CAVVWJ01. Next base: position 11,057 of record JBOHSC010000313.1, on the reverse strand, counting down.
GCCGGTGGTGGTGGGCCCGGTGGGGATGGAGCGGGAGGTGGTATCGGGGTTGGGGCGGCGGCCGAAACGGGGGCGGGCGCTGCTCGTGGGGTGTGCCTACCGCATGCCGCGAGAGCGGCCAGGGCGAGAAGCCCGACCGCGCGCGCACTCACGCCGCCGACTCGCCCGGTCTCCCGCGAGATGCCACGAGTCGGATATGGTCGATAGCCCGCTCGCGTCCGACCACGGTGAGCAGCTCGTTTACCGGCTCCGAGACGGTTGAGCCGGTGAGTGCCACGCGGATGGGCTGCAGCGCGTCGCCCAGCTTCAGGCCATGCGTCTCCGCCATCGTCTTGAGCACCGCCAGGATCTGTTCGACGGTCCACTCCTGAGGCGCGAGCGCATCGAGCACTTCGGCGGCCAGCTTGAGATTGGCCCCGAAGGCCGGGCCCATCTTCTTGATCAGCGCGTCACCCTTGGCATCGAGCCGGGCGCGCGACGGATCGAGGCGCACCGCCACCTGCTCGGCGACGTGGAGGATGGTCCGCGAGCGCGCCTTCACTGAATCGATGATCGGTCGAAGATCGACCCCGTCGGAGTGAACGCCCAGGAGCCCGAGCTGGCGCTGGACCGGCTCGAGCAGCTCCCCGGCAGGCAGGGCGGAGAGATACTGCCCGTTCATCCACTCGAGTTTGGTGGTGTCGAAGACCGCGGCCTTCTTCTGGATGCCGTCGAGGGTGAAGAGCGAGATCATCTCACCTTCCGGGATGATCTCCCGGTCGCCGCCGGGCGACCAGCCGAGCAGGGCGAGAAAGTTCCGCATTGCGGCCGGGAGGATGCCCTGGTCCTGGTAATCGCCGACGGCGGTGGCGCCGTGACGCTTCGACAGCTTCTTCCCATCGGCGCCGAGGATCATGGGCACGTGCGCGAAGACCGGGGGCTCGTGCCCGAGCGCGCGATAGAGCGCAACCTGCTTCGGCGTGTTGGAAATATGATCGTCGCCGCGGATGACGTGCGTGATCGACATGGCGATGTCGTCGCTCACGACGGCCAGATTGTAGATGGCACTCCCGTCGCTCCGGAGGATGACGAAGTCGTCGAGATCGCGTCCCTGGAAACTGATGCGGCCGTGGACCGCATCGTCCCAGGCGATCTCCTGGTCCTGAAGGAGAAACCGGATGGTGAACGGATCGCCCGCCTGAACACGGCGTTGGATTTCGCCCGCGGGAAGCCTGAGGCAACGCCGATCGTAACGAAAGGCGGAGCCTGCCGCCTCGGCGGCGGTGCGCTGCGCATCGAGTTCCGCCTTGGTGCAGAAGCATCGGTACGCCTTGCCCTCGGCCAGCAGGCGCTCGGCATCGGCGCGATGGCGCGGCCCGTATTCGCCCTGGAAGAACGGCCCCTCGTCCCAGGTGATGCCGAGCCAGCGGAGTCCGTCGAGGATGACCTGGGTATGGCTGTCGGTGCTTCGCTCACGATCGGTGTCTTCAATGCGCAACACCATCGTCCCGCCAGTATGGCGGGCGTAGAGCCAGTTGAACAGCGCGGTACGCGCGCCGCCGACGTGGAGATAGCCGGTCGGGGATGGGGCGAAACGAACGCGGGGAGCGGTCATGAACCCGGGAGTGGAGGCAGGACTGGCGGAACGGAGCGGGAGGGATTCGAACCCTCGATAGAGGTTGACCCCCTATGCCGGTTTAGCAAACCGGTGCCTTCAGCCACTCGGCCACCACTCCATCGATTCCTACAGGCGCGGAAATTCGCACTCTCTACCGACTTGTGCAACCCCTCCGACAATCGCTCGAGGCCGTCAAAGGGCTCTGGCCGCGGCGAGTCCATGGGGTATTATTGCTGCAGACCCGCAACTCTGCGTCACCGCCTCCGTTGCCTATCAGAAGACCAGACGGGAGCAGCCAAGTGGTCGCCACCCCACATCGTACCCGATTGAGTTCTGACCACCCTCACCCGGACCGGAGCCCCCTGTGACAGCGGCCCGCAATACCTCGGCGGTACTGCCCGCCAACGAAGAGGCCGCCGGTCGCCAGGTGATGGTGGTGGACGATGAGCCGGGGGTGCGTCGGCTCATGGCACGCATGCTCCGGGAGGCCGGCTACACCGTCCACGAGGTCGGAGATGGCCTGGAGGCGCTCGGGTTCGTTGAGGCGGCGTCCGAGCTGCTCGACCTCGTAGTGTCCGACGTCGTGATGCCACGACTCAACGGGGTCGAGCTGATACAGCGGCTCTCGAGCGCCTGCCCGGACCTCCCGTGCATTCTGATGTCAGGTTACGGCGGCCCCCAGCTGGAGGCACTCGGCATCGTGGCACCCTGCGGGATGCTCACGAAACCCGTGCCGCCAGGGGTGCTCCTGGATGAGGTGCGGCGGTGTCTCCGGCAACGCCCCTGAGCCTGTGGCGTCAAGGAGCGTCCAGCGGTGAGGCGCCAGGCTAGCGACGGCGAGACCCGCCTTCGACTTTAGGTTCGAAGCCAAGGGAAGACTTGCAGGGGTGACCTATTCCCGGCAGGTGCCACATGGATGCACCTCCTACTGGTCCACACCGTCCCACCTGGCGTGGAGCCGTCGTGCTGGTGGTCGATGACGAGCCGTCCATGCGCGGGATCCTCCGCCGCACGCTCGAAGACGAAGACTTTCACGTCGAAGAGGCGCAGGACGGCGAGTCCGCGCTCAGACTCGTTCACGCGCGTGCCGAGCCGTTCGATTTGGTCCTGACCGACCTGTCGAGCCGTTTATTGATGGACGTCGGGTCTCGGAGACGCTGACTCGGTATCGGCCGAGCGTCGCCCTTCTCTGCATGTCCGCCGATCCCGATGCGGTGCCGTATATCGAGTCCTCGGACACCCTGGTGCGGGTACTGCTCAAGCCATTCACCCCCGACGACCTCTACCACGCGGTGCGTGACGCCATCACCCGCGCCAAAGATCTCGCGGCCGTCGCCGAGGCAGAAATCGTGCGGGCGCACGCCGGATTGAGCAAGCTCGCGTTGGCATTTGAAGCGAGTCGTACGATGCGGGTCCAGACACTCGATATGGTTGTTGCGGCCCGTGAGCGGCGGCGGGCGATTGCCGGGCCGGACTGATGGTCGGTGGTCCGGAGCGGCTCTGGTGGCTGCACGCCAGTGGTTCTCGAAGGAGCCGCCCCTGCGAGGGGGCTCGCCTGTTGAGCAAGGCGAGAACGTTCAGGCGTCGGCGTCCAGCACTTGCCGAACCTTTCGGCCGAGGGCGGCGATCTCGAACGGCTTGCTGAGGAGATGCGTGCTGGGGTCCAGGATTCCATTGTGTGTGATGGTGTGTTCCGAGTACCCGGACATATATAGAACTCTCATTCCGGGACGCGCATGGGTGAGAAGTGCCGCCATCTCAGGCCCTTGAATCTCGGGCATCACGATATCAGTGAGCAGAAGGTGGATGGGCCCATCATGGCGCTCAGCTATTTGCAGCGCCTCCCACGGCGTACCTGCCGCTACGACCGCATAGCCAGCCGCCTCCAGCGTTCGTTTAACGACCTGACGGAGGCTGGGGTCGTCCTCAACGAGGAGAATGGTTTCCGTGCCCCGTGCAGGCCCCGCAACAGGAGCCACGCTGACCTCGCTCACCTGCTCGATGACCAGCGGCAAGTAGATCTTGAAGGTGGTACCCACGCCGGGCTCGCTGTATAGCCAAATGTTTCCCCCGCTCTGCTTGACGATCCCGTACACGGTGGACAAGCCCAACCCAGTCCCACGATCCGGCCCCTTCGTGGTAAAGAACGGCTCGAACGCCCGCTGGCATGTGGCGCTATTCATGCCCATCCCCGTGTCGCTCACTGCCAGCATTACGTAATCGCCAGGTGTGACCGTGGCGTGTTTCCGGGCGTACTCCTCGTCGAGTACCACGTTGCCGGTTTCGATCGTGAGGGTACCTCCCTTCGGCATGGCGTCACGGCTGTTGACGACCAGGTTCATGATCACCTGCTCCAACTGCGCAGGGTCGGCCCGGACATTGCCCAACGGGTCCGCTGGCGCGATCACCAACGCGATGTTTTCCCCGATCAGACGTCGGAGCATCGTCTCCGTGCCGGGAAGCAATGCATTCAGGTTCAGCACTCGAGGCTCGAAGATCTGCTTGCGGCTGAACGCCAGGAGTTGTCGCGTGAGCGTTGCTGCGCGCTCAGCCGCCCGGCGAATCTCGAGAAGGTCGGGGCGGCACGGGTCGCCCTCCCGCAAGTCCTCCAGGACCAGATCGATGGTCGCGGTGATCACGGTCAGCAAGTTATTGAAGTCATGGGCGACACCGCCCGCGAGGCGGCCGATGCTCTCCATCTTCTGGGCCTGAAGGAGTTGTTCTTCCACGACGTGACGTTCGGTCACGTCCATCCAGGCACCGACGATTTGTTGAACCTGTCCATCCGTGTCCCGCACCACCCGGGCTTGATCGCGGATCCAGAGGACGACGCCGTCCTTGCGAAGCCAGCGATACTCGAGGGTGAGGTGGCCGGCGTTGAGCAACGAAGGGACCCCTGCGGTCATCGCCGCGCGGTCGTCGGGGTGCAGGTGCGTCGCCCACCAGTCCGGCTCGAGCGCCTCGGTCACGTTGTAGCCGAGGATGCTGGTGATGTTGTCGCTGATCCACGCGGGCACCAGCGTATTGCCCTTTACCCTCAGGGTATAGAGGATCGCAGGGCTGCTGGCGATCACCTGCGTGAGCTGTTCGGAGGCCCGTCGCAGGGCCAGCTCCGCTTTCTGCCGCTGAACCGCGATTCTGTCGATCGCTACAGCAGTCCAGACGGTGGCGGCACCGAAGAGGATAATGTTCGTCGCGACGAGGCCGGCAAGGCCGGCGTGAAGACCATACAATCCCGCCGTCTGACCGAGGAGTCGAAGCCAGCCGACCAGGACGAGAATCAGGGAGTAGGACGGCAGCAATCGGCGCAAGAGCATGCCCCCAGGGCCGCTGCTCGCGGCGAGGGACATTGCAGGACCCCAAGGGGCAAGCGCCACCATACCGATGGATAGTGCGAGAAAAGCCACCGCAGTGTGCACGGCCATCTGGGTATAGGAAGCGATGCCGGTCAGGGACCACACGCTGTACGCGTAGCCAAGAAGTGCGACCAGGGCAAGCAGAAAAACGGCACCGGAGCACGCATCGCCTAGGCGCAGCACGCGAGGAGTGGGTCGTTGTTTCGCGAGCATGGCGGCGGCAAGTAACGCGAAGGCGATCGCGGTGTTGAGACCCATGTGGCCCGGACTGGAGGTCCCTGGCGTGCCGGGAGACTCGAGCCAGAGCAGCCGATCAATGCCGAGGTCGCGCCCCAACGCGTACTGGGCACTCGTCAGGAGGCCAACCAGCCCCACCACGACAGCACAGAACGAGGCAACCCACGTGCGCAGGGGTCCGGCCTTCAAGGTGGCCGAGTACCACAGCCCGATGCCCGCGACGATGAAGCACGCGGAGGTGTTGGGCTTCATCGAACTCAGAAAGGGGAGGATGCTCTTCAGGGTCGTGATGTCGAGTGCCCAGCCAAGCTGAACAGCAAGCCCCAGCAGCACCGCGATGGCTGCTGCAACACGGGGGACTCGCCGTTGGAACGCTAGTGGACCCTCAGCGTCCGGCAGGTGGTGCGGTGGATAGGATTCTCTTCCGGCGAGACCAGTTGACCTGGGTGGGCCTGGGTCAAAGGTCTTCATCGGGTACCTCCAGGCGGGGCTACTCTGTCCAATAATACGCGATTGCGGGCGACGGCGCGCCATCAGGTAGGGGGCATACCGAGGGTAGCGTGAAGCCCCGGCGGCTAAAGCACGAACATGGCGATCGCGGCGCCGAACATCGCCACCGTTGTGAGGCCGACCACTGTACGGCCCGGGAGCGAGCTCGGCTGCCCCCGCATCAGGACTCGGTCGGACGCAACGAGCAGGATTCCCGCCAAAGAGGAATGGCGCCAGCAGGCCGTTGATAACGGCCGTCCAATACAGCGCCTTTACCGGACTCACCTGAGCGAAGTCCATCGCCATGCCGAGGCCCATCGCGACCGCAACCACCGCGTAAAACGCCGGCGCATGTTTGAAGTCTGAATCGATTCCCTGTCGGCAGCCGAACGTCTCGGCTAGCGCATAGGCCGCGGAGCCGCTCAAGGTCGGGATGGCAAGCAGGCCGGTGCCGATGATGCCCGCCGTGTATAGCAGCGTGGCGTATCGGCCAGCCAGTGGCTCCAGAGCCTGGGCCACCTGCTTCGACGTTTCGAGGTTGGTAAGGCCGTGCTGATGCAGTGTGAGTGCCGTCGTCAGGATGATGAAGAACATGACGAGGTTGGAGAAGAACGTTCCGATGCCGACATCGAACTTGCGGCGCAGTAACTCGGTGCTGGTTGCGCCGCGGCGAGCGACCAGGCTGTGCCGCCCGAGCGCCTTCTCCTCCTCGACTTCCTGACTCGCCTGCCAGAAAAACAGATAGGGGCTTATGGTAGTGCCGAGAATGGCGACCAGGGTGGCCCAGCCGGTAGCGCCCTGGGGCCACGAGGGGACAAACCCGGCTCTCAGCACCAGACCCCACGGCGGGCCGATGTGAAAAGCGTCGATCACGTAGACGAAGAGCACGAGCGCCAGCCATTTGAGCACCCGGGCAATGACTCCATACCTCAGGCGGATCGTCGCCACGCCGATGCCCACGCCAAAAATCACTACCCAGAGGTGCGAGTTGACTCCTGTCAGCAGCTCCGCCGCGTCCGCCATGCCGGAGAGGTCGGCACCGATGTTGATCGTGTTGGCCGCAAGGAGGGCTGCTGCTACGGCGATGAGGACCCTGCGCGGGAATTTCTTGCGGAGGCCAGCCATCAACCCGCGGCCGGTAACCATGCCGATGCGCGCGCACATGGTTTGCACAGCGGCCATGAGAGGCCAGGTCAGGCACGCGGTCCACAGCAGGCCCATCCCGAACTGAGCCCCGGCCACGGAGTACGTCGCGATGCCCGAAGGATCGTCATCGGCCGCTCCGGTGATGACGCCGGGCCCGAGGGCCTCCCAGAAGCGGCGGACGAGCTGCGGCCCTCGTGCTACCCAGTGACCGGCCTGCGTTACCCTTCGCGCGGCCTGCTTGCCGGCCGCCATGGACCGTTTTCCATGGATGGAGACTCCCGTGTGGCCAACCACAATGTGGACCAGCGTCGCTGGCTCTGCTCAGAGGCACTCGGTTGCCCGCTCTCCACTTCGCGTGCGCACCAGTACATCCGCGATCGGACCAAGCTAATCAATCGGGTGCGCCGTCTGCGCGGTGAAGTGAACGCGATTGAGAAAGCCGCTGGAGCAGGAGAACAAATGTGGCGTGGTCTTATGGCAGCTCGCGGCCTGTCCTGACGCTTCCGATGCGCAAGGCCGTATCGGGCGAACTCATCAGCCCTACTGCACTGGGACGGGTTGACGGCACGGCCGATGCGGTATGGGTCGTGCAGGGGTTTCGATTTGCCCTCGCGTTTTCTATACTCCGGAGCGGCCCGACCCGCTTGACGTCTCGCACAAATTCTTCTCCAGCACAGGACATCATCATGGGTGACACCACGCCCGCATGAGCGGTATGCCCGCTGCCTCCGGACCCGGCCTCTCGCATGCCGTGGGGAAGGGAACTCTGCAGGGGCGCCAGTCCCGCCCGGGGAAGGGAGGATACCGGCCGGATATCGAAGGGCTCCGAGGGGTGGCTGTGCTGCTGGTGGTGCTGTTCCACGCCGGGGTGCGTGGAATGGGCGGCGGGTTCATTGGGGTGGACGTGTTTTTTGTTCTCTCGGGATACCTGATCACCGATCTGCTCGTGAAGGAGGTGGAACGGACCGGCTCGATCAGCTTCCTGAACTTCTATGCCCGGCGCACGCGGCGGCTGTTGCCGGCCGCCGTGCTGGTTCTGGGCGTCACTGTGCTCGCGGGGGCCATCGTATTCTCGCCGGTTGAGCAACTTCATTACATCCAGTCGGCACTGGCCACCTCGCTCTACGCGAGTAATCTCCAATTCCTCCGGCGGGCCTCGCAGTACTTCGCTCCCGACATGGCGGCCGACCCCTTTACCCACACCTGGTCCCTGGCCGTGGAGGAGCAGTTCTATCTCGTCTGGCCGCTGCTCACGCTTCTGGGCTTCGGCGCACTCCGGTCGCGGGGCCGAGTCATGCGGGTCATCGGTGTCGTGTGTCTCGTGGCGTTCGTCGGCTGCCTCTGGTTGACGTGGATCCGGAAGCCGTGGGCCTTCTTCGCCTCGCCGGCCCGCGCCTGGGAGTTCGGACTTGGCGGCTTGGCCAGCATGATCCCGGTGGCGATGCTCCGGGCCCGCCCGGATGGGTGCCGCCGGCTCGGGTGGGTGGGGCTCGTGGCGATCGTCGCATCCGCTGCCGTTATCTCGGGCGACTGGCTCTTCCCGGGAGCATGGGCGCTCTGGCCGGTGCTGGGGACGATCGCGGTGCTCGTGGCAGGGGTCGGGGCCACGGGGGCGGGTGTGGGGCGTCCGCTGGGCACCCTCCCCATGCAGTGGCTCGGCAAGCTCTCGTACTCGTGGTATCTGTGGCACTGGCCGGTGCTGGTGGCGTCCGCAGCGCTCTGGCCCGACCTCTCGGTCCGGGGCCGGCTCGTCGCGGCACTGGTTGCGCTCGCTGCCGCGGCGCTGAGCTACGTGCTGGTGGAGAACAGAATCAGGTTCCACCCCGCGCTCGTGCCCCATCCGAGAAGGTCGCTCGCCCTGGCCGGTGCGCTGTCGGTGGCGGCGCTCGGAATCGCTCTTGGCGCCCGCTCGTACGCCAGGTACGCCAGCAGCCTCCCGTCGCAGAAGGTTTTCGCTGCGGCAGAGTGGGACCGCTCCGGTATTTACGGGACGGGCTGCCTCACCCGCTTCGAGTCGGACAAGCCGAAGGTGTGCGTCTTCGGCGACTTGGCCTCGCCGATCACTCTCGTGGTCATGGGCGATTCCCACGCGGCGCATTGGTTCGCCGCTCTGCACCGCATCGCGGATGAGCGCCGATGGAAGCTCATCTCAATGATCAAGGCCGGCTGCGCAACTCCCCACGTCCCCGTCTTCGATGAGCGGGTGGGACATGCGGAGGACAGTTGCGACGGATGGCGCCGGGCATCGTTGCAGCGAATCATCGATATCAAGCCCACCGCCGTCGTGCTTGCCAACTCGGTCGGGGGCATAATCCGCCCAGGCGCGCCCGGCCGCCATCACGGTATCTCCTTCGGCCAGTGGGAGAAGGGCAACCGGGAGACCATGCACACCCTCGACTCCGCCGGGGTGCGCACCATTCTCTTCCGCGATAGTCCCCGCCCGGGATTCGACGTGCCCGTCTGCCTCTCGAGGGCAGCGTACCGGAACGAATCGTTCGAGCAGTGTGCGCAGAGCCGTCAGATTGCCGTAGATCGCAGGGTCTTTGCAGCCGAGCAACGCGCCGCGGAGGGGCTGACCAACGTTTCGCTGGTGGATTTCAGCGACCTCATCTGTGAGCCGGCCGAGTGCCCCCCGATCCGGGACAGCCTGGTCGTGTACAGCGACGACAACCATCTCACCGCCTCATACGCGCGCAGCCTCGCGCCCGAGATGATTGCCCGGCTCGAGCCCCTGATGGGGATCGGGAAGGGTGTTTCCGGGGTCCCCTGACCCACCGCAAACAGGAGCTTGCGGCTGACGGCGGTCTCCACGACCTTACCCGTTCCATGGGTCCACAGCGACAGGCAGGAAAGATCGGTAACCGGGGCAGGTACACCGTTCTCGTCGTGGACGACGAGGAGCCCGTCAGGCGGCTCGCCGTCCGGATGCTCACGTGCACGGGGTACCAGGCCCTGGAAGCGAATCACGGGCGAGATGCGCTGTCCACGATGGAGCAGCACGGCGACTCCATCGACCTGATCCTGACTGACATCAAGATGCCGGGAATGACCGGACGCGAGCTCGGCGCCCAGGTGGCTCTGCGCTGGCCTGGAAAGCCGGTGCTCTATATGTCCGGATTCGCCTCGGAGGTGTTCCAGGGTGGTCTGCTCGAGCCTGGCGCGCCGTTCCTTTCCAAGCCCTTCACACAGGACGATCTGACAGCGAAGATCCGGGGGGTGCTCGGCGTCTCCCCCTAAGCCGTGCGCTTGAGGACCGTCACCCTGACCTTTCCGGACCGACCAACTGGACGTCTCTCTCACGACCGGCAAGGAGAGCTGGACCGGCGGGCGGGAGCAGTGCCTTCAAGTTGCCTCCAACCATATTGACCAGCTCACCCCAGAAATTCGCCACTTCGGCAGGCGTCAGCGCGGCCGCCGGGCGTCGGTCCATGTGCGCACCACAATCCCGGGCCAAGGCGAACGGAACGCACATCACAACGGCTCCCGCCCATTCTCCCGAAATTCGAATGACTCCGACAGCAATTCGTGGCTGGGGTAGTTGTCGAGGGCCCCCAGGTCCAGCCGTGACAGGACGGACAGTCCCAGGATAGAATCCCAGACGGCTGCAACAAGAAGCACGATGAGTCGATCGCGGTCGGAAGACCGGAGCAGGGGTGGCGAAAGGATGGGCTCTGATCGGTGCCGTGGCGCCGCTCTGACGGATTTCCTGTTCCTAAGTCATTGTTGTTGAAGCGTTTAACGCTGCAGGCGACACTACCTTGGGGGTCTCGTATTCTCGGCAGCCAGGTCACGAGGCTTGAGGAGCGGATCCAGCAAGACGGCTCTCTTGTGCAACTCGTGTCCCAGGTGGCATGGATGTTGATCTTCGAGGGTGAGCTTTTGACTGGACCTTCGTACTTATATATCGAGCAAGGATGATGTTATGACGACAGGGGGACTCGGGGTTCTCGAATCCGCCTCACTCCCCTCGGGCCACAGAGGGCTGGGAGCCGCGTTGCGCATTGTTTGCCCCACCTACTGGTACCCCCAGCACGCCTCGGACACACAGGCTACTTACGTTCACGACATCAATCGCCATCTGGTCCGGCGAGGCCATTCTGTCACGGTGGTCACGCCCGGTACGTCCTCCCGGCCTGAACGGGACGTGTTCGATGGCGTTCAGGTGGTCCGATTTCCCATCAGTCTTCCCCCCGACCTGACCTATGGCAGGGTGGCGCAGAGTCGGGTAAGCC
>JBOHSC010000312.1:0-1966 GCA_050733115.1 Gemmatimonadales bacterium | reverse complement strand
TTCTTGACGCGGATGTCGTTGATGCGGTAATAGGTCAGCTGAAAGGTCTCGGGCTCGGACGGCCGGTACTGGTGGATGGAGCCGTCGTACAGCCGGAGGCTCAGGTCAGTTTGTCCCTCGGCATATGCCATGAGCCCGCTGTCAGCGTAGATTATCCTGCGGCTCGTTTCTCCTCCAACGTCGTAGATCGTAACGTCCTTCAGCCGGCCGGTCGCCGCGTCGATTCGCCCGGCGCGGAGGAAGTACTGCGACGGCGGGATCTCGTTGATCACCTGCTCCCGCAGCTCGAAGGTGGGCTTCTTCCGGCCGATGTCTATCAGCAGACTCCGGAGCCTGGCATTGCTCCGTGGCAGGACCTGGTCGACGAAGGCAAAATTCAGGGCCGCCATGCAAACGCCCCACGCCAGTACCGGAGCCAGGACCTGATACACGCTGATCCCGCTGGCCCGCATGGCGGTGATCTCGTTGTCGGCGGCCAGGTGACTGAACGAATAGAGCACAGCGAGCAGAACGGCCATCGGCAGGGTCATGGCCACGATGAATGGGATGCTGAGCGCAAACACCTCGCCGATCACCGACCAGGGCAACCCCTTACCCACCAGAGCGCCGAACTTCTTGGCGATCTGGCTGAGCAGCATCAGGCTGGTGAGCGCGCCGAGCCCGAAGAGGAAGGGCGCCGCCAATTGACGAAGCAGATACCGATCGAGGAGGCGCAAAGGACCTAACTCGTCTGGTTGTGAGTTGTTGCGGCCACTATATTTGCGGCATCCATCACCCAAAGCACCGTCGTGATCCTCTAGAGTGATACGCCTCCAGGTCGCCCTGGGCTGTGCTCTTTTGCTGCCCCGGGTTCTCAGTGCACAAGCCGACACCACGGCGCCACGGCTCCGGCTCGGGTTCGACGAGCCGCCGCTCGTGCTGCACCAGCCAGCGGCCCTGCGGGCATCGTGGATGGGGGGGCCACGGACCACCCCGGCACTGCGTGTCCTGGCGTTCGACAGCGCTGTGGCCACGGCCCTCGAGGCGGAGCGTGCCGATCGAACGGTCGGTCTCCGGCTCCGAACCCTGTACGGCCTGCCTTTCCAGGTAGAGGAGGCGGCCGAAGAAGGAGCGGCGCCGCACAGGAATTTACTCGGACTCCCCACCAAGTATGCGGACCTGACCCTCGATGGCCAGGCGCGACTCGAGGTGCGCACCGACCGGACGCGTGAGGAGCGGTGCAGTCCCGTTCTCCTCCTCGATCCCAATTCGGGGTGCCGGGGCGGATTCAAGGCGCCGAGCCTCGACAACCAGGTCAGCATCCGCTCCACCGGCCTTCTGGGTCAGCGGGTCCACGTCAACGTGGACTTCGACACCGAGCGCGACTACACCAGCAACAACAACGTCCAGATCTACTACGAGGGCCTCCAGGACGAAATTATCCGGAGGATAGACGTCGGGACCGTGGTGTTCCAGCCGCCTCCCTCGAGATTCATCACCGCCGCCGTCCCGGCCAACAATTTCGGCATCAACGCCACCTTCGAGATTGGCCCCGTTCAGATCCAGACGCTGGCGGCAACCCAGAAGGGGAGCGTGGTGGCGGAGCGGATGTACACCGTTGGGGCGACGACGAGCCAGACCCAGGACCGGCAGGCGCGCGACCTCGATTTCGAGAGCGGGCGTTTCTTCTGGGTGGTGGATCCCGACAGTCTTCCCGGCTATCCCGCGCTGGACGTGCTCGGGCTCAACGCGAACGCCCTGTTGCCGGGCTACCGGCCGGCCCAGGTGCGGGTATATCGCTACCGGGCGGCCAATAGCAAGAGCGGGGTCAACCCCAATCTCGGCGGGATCACCGCGCTGGCCCTCCGGGCCGACAGCCCCCAGCGGTTCGGGCCGGTGCAATGGGAGCTCCTTCTCCAGGGTACCGACTATTACCTCGACGCGTCGGGACTCTGGATCACCCTCGCCACCAAGCTCGATCCGAACG
>JBOHSC010000311.1:0-1991 GCA_050733115.1 Gemmatimonadales bacterium | reverse complement strand
AGGTAGAGCTGCCACGGCTGCGTGACCCGGGTCAGCCCGATGGTGGCCGCCCCATCGCCGACATCCCGACCAGCACCACCCGGCGCGGGCCGAAGCGCTCGAACGCGTTTCCCGCGCACGCGATGAGCGCCGCCCCCACAAGGTAGAGGACGGTGACCGCCGACGCGACGGAGCTCGTGGCCCAGCCATGGCGTTCGACCAACTCGGCCAGGAAGACGCCGATCCCATAGAAGCCGAACCCCCAGCCGAACACCGCGATCAGGAAGGCACAGGCGACCACCTTCCATCCGTGGTACAGGCGGTGTCCGGCATGGTGATCTTGACGCGCGCTCGCGCTACGCCACCGATCGGCTCGCGGGCTTTCCGAGATCATTCGCCACGCTCGATGGCGACGGGCATCAACTCGCGCTCTTGGCCAGGCGTGCCGCCGCGTCCGGTGTCCTGGCCATGGGTCGCGCCGCGAACCACGCCGCCACGGCTGATCCCGCGACGGCCGTGCCGGCGGCCAGGAAAGCCAGCCCATAGCTTCCCGTGCGGTCAAAGAGCCACCCGCCGAGGAAGGGACCGAGGGCTCCGCCGAGGCCGCCGCCGGCCTGAACCACGCCGAGGATGGCTCCCAGATGCGGACCCGAGAAGGCATCGGCGGGAATCGCCGAGAGCTGCGCGATGCGCATGCCGAAGCCGATCCCCGACACGGTATAGACGAGAAGGAGCGGCAGATCGTGAGGGCTTCGGGTCAAGGCGAGACAGCCGATCCCGCCCATGGCGACAAGCGAGCCGAGCCCGAACACCCATTCGCGGCCGACATGATCCGACAGCCAGCCGCCGAGGAGATTTCCCGCCATCATGCACGCGGCGCCAAAGGTGAACACCCAGACCACCGTGGTCTGCGGGAAGCCGCGGTCGACCGCGTGAGCGACCTGGTGGGTCGCCATGATCTGGAAGCCTACGACCCCGAGGGCCGTCATGGTGAACGCCGCCCACAGCCGGCCGCTCCGAAGGGCTCGCCGCAGAGTCCACTCCTCGCCGCTGGGGGAGGCGCCCGGAGACGGCGCGCTCTCCGAGCTTGCTTCCGCAGGTTCCTCGCGAGTCGGCGGATCCCGGTAGAGTCGAGCGAGCGATATCGTGGCCACCGCGACGATGCCTCCGAAGGCAAGGAGCGCGGTTCGCCATCCGAGGGTGAGGATCAGCCACGCGTTCACGGGGTAGAAGAGCATGGCACTCGCCGGTCCGCCCGTGCTCAAGACGCCCATCGCCGTGCCGCGAGACCGCACGAACCAGCGCGTCACGATGGTCGTCGCGGGCACGGTCACGCCCGCGATGCCCGCCGCGCTGAGCACGCCGAAGCAGACGTAGTACTGGGTGAGCGACGCGACCTGGCCGGTGAGGGCCAGGGCCAGACCGAGCACCAGTCCGCCCATGGTCACCACCGCCCGCGCTCCCCAGCGGTCATGGAGCCATCCCGCCACCGGGGCAAAGGCGACGAAGGAAAGCCAGCTCAGGGAGTAGCCGAGCGCGGTCGGGCCCCGTCCCCACGCGAGCTCCGTGAGCATCGCGACATAGAAGAGGGCGAAGGTGGACCGCCCGCCCCAGGCGAGACCGCTCACTGCCGTGGACACGCCGACCACGATCCATCGGTACCCTTCGGGCTCGCGGCCGCCGGAAAAGAGCTGGGCCATGTCCGGCTCCACCATGCCCGGAGGCGGGACGGTTGTAAACCATGAACACATCGATTAGCATCGAACTATGGATGCAGACATCGACATCGCGACCGTGGCCACGCTGGTGGGGGATCCCACCCGGGCGCGGATGCTCACGGCCTTGATGGATGGACGGGCGCGCACCGCGAAGGAGCTCGCCTACGGCGCGGGGATCACGCCCCAGACGGTGAGCAGTCACCTGTCGAAGCTCCTGCGGGCCCGCCTCGTCGCCATGGAGCGGCAGAGTCGCCATCGTTACTTTCGCCTCGCCGCGCCGAGTGTCGGGCAGGC
>JBOHSC010000310.1:0-7109 GCA_050733115.1 Gemmatimonadales bacterium | reverse complement strand
TGCACGCTGACGCCCAGGTCAAGGTCGAGTCCGGTGGCAAGCGAGGCCTCGTAGCCCACCGATCCGCCGTGGACGAGCGAGTAGTCCCCGTTGTCATGCCCCGCGAAGAGCGCGTCGAGCGAATTGCCGAAGCCATGACCAGGCGCGAATGGGTCGAGATCGAAAATCTCCCGGTAACCGCTGATTGCGAAGCGGCCCCGGGGAGCGTCACGGAGCACGGTGAGCCGGCCGGTCACCCGCTCGTCGCTGAAACCATAGCGCACCGTTCCGTAGAGCCCGGTGAAATCCAGGCCCGGCATGCGCACCCGGTATCCCAGCCCGACGGAGAGCCCCTGCACCCGATCGTACCTGAGCGCATCGCTCAGGCGCTCATACCCAATTCCGCGTGCGGGTCGGTTGACGAGCGAGTCCGGGTCCGGATCGGCGGCGATCAAGAGGGTGTCGGCGCGGCGGACGGCAGTGCTACTCTCGCTCGGCTGTTGGACTGGGGGGCTCGGGCTGGGTGAGGCGGTGTAGGGTGGAGGTGATTGGAGAACGGCGGTGGAGAGAACCAGGATCAGGAAGTTTGCGCCCATTTGCTCCGGCCGTCTCGATGTAGCCCGTACGCCTTGAGACGACGCCAGAGAGTGGTCCGGCTGATGCCCAGATGCTTGGCCGTCTCCGCGAGCTTCCAGTTGTGCGCGTCAAGCGTCTTGACGATAGCCTCTTTTTCCCGGGCCGCCAACGTGGTGGGGCCTTCGACGCCGGGAATGAACATGGCTTCGCCCAGCTCGAGCGTACCGACGCGGAGCGGCCTGAGCCGGCCGCCGAGGGCGGCGAGGCGCGGCTGTAAGTCGGGTGCCCCCTCGGCGAGCTCCATTCCTTCGAGCGCCTCGCGGGCCTGCTGGTTGGCATAGAGCAACCGGCCTTCGACATCGAAAACGATGACCCCCTCGCTGAACCCGTCGAGGAGGGCCTTGGCCAACGGGGAAAACACCGAAGGCAGGGAGTTGATCGGGAGCGTGTCAGGCATGGCCGAAATACGCTGTCAGAGGAGTCGGGGTTTCAAATGTGGACGCCGCCACGGTTTGTGATTCCTGGAGCCGCGGCCCGGCAACCCACTCTATTCAAGACGCCAACCGGGCCTGTGGGTGCACATTGGAGCGTTGCCGGCCTCACCCTCACCGGCGGCGCCCGGGACGTCCGGGGCGGCCAGACCGACCCTGCGCCCTGCCGCCCCCACGCCGGCCGCCTTGGCCACCACCCCGCTTCGGGTGGTCGACCTCATCATCCCTGCTCGCCTTCGGGGACCGGCGAAGCAGTGCCTGCATTTCAGGCACCGACTCGGCCAGCAGAGGAGCGTGACGGCCTCGCTGCACCGCGAAATGAAGAGGGCGGTCGAGCGGCGGCAGCTCGTCCTTCCGGAGCCGCTTCGCCTGACCCTCGCGGAGCCTGACTCTCGCGACTCCCTCGCCGTTCAGCACCTCGTAGTCGAGCGGCGCCGCGTCGCCACGGATACGGACCATGGAAGGCAGCGCCTCCAGCCGCTCGCGAGCGGCCGTGTCGACCAGAGATGCCGGATCGAGGACAATCGTCGTGCGCAGGAAACCATCCCAGCTATCAACCTGCTCCAGTTGCGACCGGATCAGGCCACGCACCGCGTCGGGCGAGACAGCGGAGAGGGTCCCTCCCGAGCGGCGCCAGAGCTCGTCGAGTACGGACACGGCGCGGCGGACCCTGCCCTGGTCGGGGTGAGTCGTCTCACCGGCGACGAGTACCGCCGCGAGGACGTCACGCGCCGCGGGTCGAAGACCGTCGGAAATCAGTCCACGGATAGGCTCGATCTCGGTGTCGAGCTCGAAGCCGAAATAGGCCCGGCGCCGCTCGGCGGCGAGACCCTGATGCTTGCGCGGACCGCTCAGCATGACCTTGGGCGGGCCCATGGAGGCATACTCGCGCACCAGGTCGTAGGAGAGGGTAGTTCCCTCGATTCCCGCGCGTGGCGTTCCGAACCGGTCGGCGAAGAAGCGGAGATTGCCGGCCACCGCACCCCAGCTCCCCGCAACCGAGGTCTTCGAGACCCGGGCTTCCTGGCCGTCGGCGGTGTGCTCGTCGATGACCAGATCGAACGGCATGATGCGAGCGAGGAGATCGGCCCAATCGCGCCGGAGGTCCTTGGCGGCATATGGTAGCTGCTTCGGCAACGGGAGCTCTATCGAGCGGTACACCGAAGCCACACCGAGCGCCGCATCCTCGATTGCCTTGACGAGCACGCCGCGACGCTCGGCCCACTCCGAGAGCCCGTCCTCGAAGAGATGCCGCGGCAGTCCGTACACCTCGCCCAGGTATCCATGCTGGTTGACCGCCTCGGCGTAGAGGTTGTAGGCGGTGAGATGGTCGCTGCCGCTCACGATCACCCCGTGCAGATCGCGCTCCTCGCGCGTCATCCGGTGGAGCGAGTCGATGTTCGCACACACGGCTACGATCGGAATGAGCCATTCACCGGCGTGGACGAGGAGCTCCCCCCACGGGCGCTCTACCGGCAGCGCTTCCACCTCCCGTCCGTACGCGGTGAGACGACCTGCCTCGACGAGGCCGCGGGAGGTGAGCACATCCAGCGCCCGCCGATAGGCGATCCGATCGAGCGCCACCGGAAGATCGAGATCGCGCGCGTCCACGCCGAGCGCAGCGCACGTGATGGCTACTCTCTCGGCGTCGCCGGCGAGCTGGAACTCCGGCGGGGTTGGCCTGAGCTGGTCGAAGGCGAGAGACCGGTCGCTGAGAATCACCACCTCGCCGCCGGGAACGCGCCCATGTACCCGGCCCGCCATCTGGAGAATCTCGTTGGCACCGAGGTAGAGACGATGGAGCACGTTGCGGCCGCGCTCGACGACGTTGCCGTAGCGCGCGTCGTAGATCACCACGGTGTCGAGACCGCGCACGTTCAGCGCCGACTGGCCTGCCGCCGTCATCGCGAGGAGGAAGGGCCGCTCGACCTCACCCTCCAGGAAGGGACGAATCACCCGGATCGGCTCTCCGCCGTGGTAGAACGCGGCCGTGAGCTGTTTCCACTGCTGGCCCAGCTCGGCAGCGAGGCGCTCGACCTCCGCGCGGGTGGGGACGAACACCGCCACGCCGCGCTTTTGCCTGATGACGTGGCGAATGTACTTCTCGTTGAGGAATTCTTCGGGAGTCTGTGGCAGCACCTGCACCTTGGCCTTGAGCGACGGATCGAACGCGCGGGTTTCCAGCACCGACGCACTGTCGAGATACCGGGAGTAGAACGCCGGGTCCACCGTCGCGCTCAGCCAGATGAAACGGCAGCCCGCGCGCTTGCCGAGCGCCAGGCACAGCTCGAGCTCGGCGGAGGTCTGGTGGATCTCGTCGACGATGATCGTGTCGCGCCGGGTGATGAGGTCGTCCTGAAACCACCGGCGGGCAATGCCGGTGGTGACGATCACCACGTTCCAGCTCGGCGTCTCCGGAGTGGCCTCACGCTCACGGTTGACCACGCCGACCTCGAGCGGAGCCCGGAGAATGGCTTCGGCGATGGGCCGGATGGCGAGTGTTTTCCCCGTGCCTGTCCCCGCGACGATGCCGAATCCATTCCCCGACCGGGCCAGCTCCCGCACCTCCTCCCCGTGCTCCCGCTCGAGGAGGGTATCGAGGTGAAGCCCCAGGGCGAGCTCGATCGTCTCGCACGCGGCGCGGGTGGGAGCGATGACGATGACCCGGCCGGTGGGGTGCGGAGCGTGTCGATAGGCGTCGGGATCTGGAGGGAGATGGTGGTCGCGGTGGGGGTGCATGATGCAAGATAGCTATCGGCTGACGGAGGCCGCGGAGAACCGTCCTAGAACCCCTGCTGCAGATTGAATTGCCAGACCATCCCCTTTCCCGGGCGGTCGAAGGGACGGACCAGGTCCACCTCGCCGATCGCAAATCCCAGCAGGTTCACTCGAAGGCCCGCGCCCGCGCTGAAGACCGGCTTGCGGTCGCCGCCGGCGAATGAGGGCTCGTCCTGCGTATCCCACGCGAGCCCACCGTCGCCGAAGACCAGGAAATCGACCGGGAACGCGCCGTAGTACCCCGAGCCGACTCCCAGCGCCCCAAGCAGCGGGAACCGAAGCTCCAGACTCGTCACCGCGATGCGGCTGCCGAGGAGTCGATCGAACACCGGGCAACTGTCGGGAGCGTTCGGGGGCGGATTGCATTCCGATGCATCGAACGATCCGAAGGTATAGCCGCGCACCAGTCCGGGGTCGCCGAGGAATAGCGGCTGGAGCCGATCGTCCTCGCCGCCCTGGCCGTAGCGGCCATAGTGGAGCAGGCGCGCCGCCAGCGTAAAGGGGCGTACCGGCATGACGTACTTCCGATAGTCGGCCAGGACACCGACATAACTGAGGGAGCCGACGGTCGGCGTCACCTCGAGGCGGTAGCGCTGCCCCAGGACCGGGCCGGTGGCTCCGAACAACGAGTTGTCGTACACCAACGCCATGCTGGCCACGCCGAGATTCAGCGAGGGAGAGGTGGGAAGATTCTCGGTGTTCTGCAGCACCTGGGCACCGGTCACCGCGTCGAACGCCGCTGTCTGAAGCTCCTCGTCGAATGAGACGTTCGTGTATCCGGTCGAGAAGTCGAGCCGCTGGACATCGCTGAAGGGATAGGAAAGCTGCAGGTTGAGATCGCGGTTTGTCTGTCGCTCCAGCAACTGCTGCTGGACGAACACCGTCTCGCCGTTCAGGTCCGCGAATCCCTCGTTGTAGTCGCCGGTCAAGTAGGGGGCCTGTTGCGCCACGATCCCCCAGTTCAGCCGGTGACTGAGATTCTGGTACCCCACGAGCGCGAAGATGTCCTTCAACGACCCCTGCACCTGCAGCCCGGTAACGAGGTTGTGGTTGCCCAGCATGTCACTGAAATAGAGCGACGCACCTCCGCCGACGTAGGTGCCGAACGAGCCGCTTCCGGCGAAGAGCGACGGCCTGCTGATGTCCGTCAGCGAGAGCTTCGCTCTGTAGGGCGAGACCGCGAACGAGGTGTCGCCAGGGAGGCCTTCCCGCGAATCGGCCGCATGACCGGTCAGGATCGGAGACTTGCGATCGACCGGCGGAAGCGCGGCTGCGGTCGACGTCGGTCCGCCCACCGATGCGAGATAGGCGATGACCGGCTTCTCGCCGACGGCGGACGGGCCCTCGATCGCGTAGACGTCGTACCCGTTGGCGTGGAAGACGCTGTACACCAGCCGGTCGGCGCGCTGCGCCACGGAGAGCGCCGGGCTCGTTTCGGTGACTCCGCTGACTCCGGTATACAGCTTCGTCAACGGGGTGGTACTCCCGCTTGCGAGATCGGCCCGGAAGATGTTGGTGACCCCATCGGGGTTGGACAGGAAGTAGAGACTCCTGCCATCCGGCGACCATTGCGGATTGAGCTGCCGGCCCGCTTCGGGCCCTGGAAGACGGCGGATCCTTCCCGAGGCGAGGCTCAGTATCCCGATGCGATAGGAACCGACGGCAAGGGTGGGCAGGTCGCTGGTGAATCGATCGGTGGCGAAGGCGAGCTCACGGCCGTCGGGAGACCAGGCGGGCTGGAGGTCGGCAAAGTCGTCGTGCGTCAGCCGCTTCAAGTCGCCCGTGGCGAAGTCGAAGACGTACAGGTCGGTCAATCCGCCGGCGTTGCCCGAGAACGCCACTTCCTTGCCGTCGGGTGACCACGCCGGATTCAGGATCTCTCCCAGATCCTTGAATTTCACCTCTCGCTCCACCTTGCCGCCGGCCACATCATAGAGCTCGAGCACCGGGCGCCCGGCGCTGAGACCGGCAAAGAGGAACCGGCGCCCGTCAGGCGACCAGCTCCCGGCCGACTGGATGAACTGCAGGCTCTGGAGGTGGGGATCGAGCGCCGTCCTCGTCACCTGGCGCACGATCTTTCCGGTCCGTGCGTCGGCGAGGAAGAGATCGATCGAGAAGAGATCCCGGTCGGAGAAGAACAACATCATGGTGCCGTCGGGGCTGAGCGACGGCGATACGTTGTAGCTCCCGGCGTCGCGCCGCGCCGCGACCAGCCGCGGTCCGGTGGCATCGGGCGCGAATGTCCCCTCCTGCAAGGAATCGTAGAGGGCGTGGGTCTCACGATGCCAGAGCGCTACCAGGGTGTCGGGAGACATCCCGAGCACCTGGCGGATTGCCGGCTCCATCGCGCGCGCCTTGCCGGCCGCGCGCAGGAGTTGCGGGATAGCCGGATCTCCCCATCGCCCGCCGACGTAGGCCAACAGCGCGTGCCCATAGCGGTAGGGGAAGTATCTGGGATCGGTAAGCTGCCGGTACGTCGGAAGGGTGTCCCTCGTGGTATCCGCGAGGGCACCGCGCATCCACATCGCAGTCAGCGGATCGACCGGTCCCAGGGAGACGTACTCGGCCATTCCTTCGATGAACCAAAGGGGCAGCTGTGTCGCCGTCGGGAGGCCTCCCCTGCCGCCTCCGGTAATGTCGTACTGAAAGGCGTGAGTGAGCTCATGACCGATGACGTGGTCGAGGTCGCCGAGTGTCCCGCCCACGGGCAGCAGGATCCTGCGACGCAGGGCTTCGGTCACACCTCCGGTGCCCTCTCCCAGGTCACCTTCGATCGCGTTGGTCTCCCTGAACTGCGCCGAGGAGGCGTATAGAATGAGGGGCTGGCGGCCCTTCAGCCGGTGGTCGAACAGGGTGGATAGCCGGTCATACCACCGCTCCCCCATGCGGGCGGCGGCGAGGGCGGCTTCGTGCTCATCGGGGTAGTAGTAGATATCGAAGTGATCTGTCTTGAGGACATCGAACTTGAGGGACTGGTACTGCACCTTGTTTCGTCCGAAGTACTGGGCTTGCAGCGCCGGCGCGGTACCGAGGCAGGACACCACAATCAACAGCGCCAGCGGGTACCCGCACCCTCTGGTCGACCTCATACGCCGCTCCGTCGTGTCACCGTCACCACTGATTTACCGATGACGGCCCCCGCGTGTTGGCGCACGGGGGCCCGACCGTTCCGCAAACAGATATCCCCGCTGGTGCGGGGATATCTGGTCCTGAAGCGGGGCCTGGATCGGGGAGATCGGGCGCCGGGAGGGCGCATGGACAGGCCGATCGCTCCAGGGTACTGCC
>JBOHSC010000309.1:0-2640 GCA_050733115.1 Gemmatimonadales bacterium | reverse complement strand
ATCCCGAGCGAAGCGAGGGACCTTGCTCGGTGGTCCCGGACATTCGCGGGCAAGGTCCCTCGCTCCGCTCGGGATGACGGGGCAGGCATCTACATCCCCGCCCCCTTCCAGCGAACCCCGGGCATGAAAAACGTCCCGGGGCAGGTGGCTGCCGCGGGACGCGGATGCGCTTTAGCATTTGTTTAGCGTGGCTGCAAGCGGCAGCAAATTGCCACGGGTGGTCGATTGTGCCGACAAGCTATGTATCGCCGGAAAGTCCGTCAAGCCTGCGAGTAGGGGTGCGGGGACACTCGAGCGTCTTACTGTTTGGGTAGGCTCGACAACTGCTCATCGTGGTGATTTGACGCTATTGCGGCCACGTAAAACAACTCGCTAAAATGCGGCCGCCTCGGCGTGTCGCGCCAAGGTTTCGTCATGACCGCACGTATCAGCCCCCACGTCGCGCAGCTCGACACCGAGACCGCGTTCGAAGTCCTCGCCCGGGCCCGGGACCTCGAGGCGCAAGGCCGCGAGATCCTCCACCTCGAGATCGGCGAGCCCGACTTCCCCACGCCCGACCATATAGTTCAGGCAGGTATCCGCGCCTTGAAGGCCGGCGCGACCAAGTATTGCCCGGCCGCCGGCCTGCCCGAGCTTCGCGAGGCCATCGCCCAGTCGGTTCACGACCGCGGCCTCATGGCAAGCCCCGAGAACGTCCTGGTCACGTCCGGCAGCAAGCCGATGCTGTTCTACGCCATCACAGCGCTCGTCCGCTCGGGCGACGAGGTGCTGATCCCGGATCCCGGCTTCCCGATCTACGAGTCTCTCGTCCGCTTCGCCGACGCACTGCCGGTGCGTTATCGGGTGAGCGCCGAAGCCGCGCAGGCGATCGATCCCGCGGACATCGCCGCCCGAATCACCCCACGCACCCGCGTCCTGGTGCTCAACAGCCCGCACAATCCCACGGGCGCGGCCCTCGACCTCAGCACCGCCGCCGCGCTCGCGGAGCTCGCGATCCGGCACGACCTCACCGTCGTCTCCGATGAGGTCTACGCTCGGCTCGGCTACGACTGCTGGCGGTCCAGCATCGCGACGCTGCCCGGCATGGCCGAGCGAACGGTCGTGGTGGACGGGTTCTCCAAGACCTACGCGATGACCGGCTGGCGGTTGGGATACGGCGTCGCGCCGGCGAGCCTCATCCGGCAGCTCGAGCGGTTCGTGATCAACACGACGAGCTGCGCGCCGCCGTTCGTGCAGCAGGCCGGCATCGCGGCGCTCACCGGGCCGCAGGACTGCGTGCTGGAGATGGTAATGGAGTACCGCGTACGGCGTGGGCTGATCGTGAGCGGGCTCGATTGCCTGAGCGGAGTGTCCTGCTCCGCGCCGCATGGTGCGTTCTACGCCTTTCCGCGAATCTCCGAGTGGCTGGAAGAGCTCGATACCACCACCGAGCTCGTCGCCAGCGTGCTCCTCGACGCATTCGGGCTCGCGTGCCTCCCCGGCACCGCGTTCGGTCCGGGCGGCGCCGGGCACCTTCGATTCTCGTTCGCGACGTCACGGGAAACCATCCACCGCGCGCTGGAGGTGCTCCGACTCGTGTCGCCGTCCGCGCTCGAGCCGGCCGTCCGGAGGGAGGGATGACCGTGCGCAAGATCTCAATCTGCCATCTGGCCGCACTCAGGGAGCAGGGCATCCCGGTCACCTGGGTCACGGCCTACGACTATCCGACCGCCCACTTCGCCGACCTCGCCGGCATGGACATGCTCCTGGTGGGCGACTCCGCCGCGATGACGATGCTCGGCCTTCCCAGCACGCTCGGCATCGGGATGGCAGAGATGCTGGTCTTCGCCCGCGCCGTCGCCCGCGCGGCCAAGCGGGCGCTCGTGATCGGAGACATGCCGTTTCTGTCGTACCAGCCGTGCGACGAGGACGCGGTCCGGAATGCCGGCGCCTTTCTCCAGGCCGGGTGCGACGCGGTCAAGTGTGAGGGTGGCGCGCGGATCGGCGATCGCGTCCAGGCGATCGTCGCCGCCGGCATTCCCGTCATGGGACATCTCGGTCTCACCCCTCAGAACGCCTCGCAGCTCGGTGGCTACCGGGTGCAGGGGAAGACGCTGGCCGACGCGCGCCAGATCCTGGAGGACGCGCTCACGCTCCAGGCGGCCGGCGTCTTCGCCATCCTGTTCGAGGCAATGTCGGCCGAGGCCGCGGCGTACGTGCGGGACCGGCTGCGGATTCCGGCGTACGGCATCGGGGCGGGGGCGCAACTCGACGGGCAGCTGCTCATCTCGCACGACCTGCTCGGTAACTTCGTGGGCGATGTGAATCCGCGCTTCGTCCGCCGCTATGCCGACCTCGGCACCACGATGCGGGAGGCGTTCGCGGCGTACGTCGCCGATGTGAGGGCGGGGAAGTTTCCGGGCCCGGAGCATTGCTATCCGCTCGCGGAGGAGGTTGCGGCCGAGTTCAGGGTAGAGCGGGCGGCATTGCAGGGCGCGCCTCCGGCGAGTCGGCCGGAGCAGCGGGCGGCGGCTTCGGATGGCGGAGGAGTGCGTTGCAATAGCATTCGGAGCCCCGTCATCCCGAGCGCGTCACCCGTCATCCCGAGCGCGGGCGCGGCGGGTCCGTGGGGAAGGTGACATGGCCGCCCAAGGATATCGA
>JBOHSC010000308.1:0-2501 GCA_050733115.1 Gemmatimonadales bacterium | reverse complement strand
GTGCCAACATCTTCGGCCACCGCCGGCAGCACCACCGTGGCTGGTCCGCCGATCCGGTAGGTGGAGTACCGCGCCAGTGGCTCGGCCTCCCGCACCTCACCCCGGATCGCCGCGCGGACCGCCTGGGCAAAGACCGGGTCCCGCGCGGTCAGCCGCTCCA
Organism: Gemmatimonadales bacterium; assembly: GCA_050733115.1. Classification (GTDB taxonomy): domain Bacteria; phylum Gemmatimonadota; class Gemmatimonadetes; order Gemmatimonadales; family GWC2-71-9; genus CAVVWJ01. The sequence goes on along the minus strand of JBOHSC010000308.1, from coordinate 2,341 downwards.
TTCGGGCGACATCTCCCTGGCGAGCGCGTGCCACTCCTGCAGCGACCGCACCTCGCCCGCCCGGCTCCGGAGCGCGATGATCGCGTCGCATGCCGCGGAGGCACCCGAGAGCGTGGTGGTGTACGGTACCCGGTGCTGCAGCGCCGCGCGCCTGATGGCGTAGTCGTCCTGCTGGCTGAGCTTGCCCAGCGGCGTGTTGATCAATAGCTGGATCTGGCCCGAGACGAGGAGGTCGATCGCGTTGGGCCGGCCCTCGTGCACCTTCAGCACCCGCTCGGTCGGGATGCCGCGGGACCGCAGGTAGCGTGCGGTGCCCTCGGTGCCGAGCACGCGGAAGCCGAGCGCATGGAACCGCCGCGCGATCGGCGCCACGTTTGCCTTGTCGTGGTCGTTGACCGTCACGAAGATGGCGCCCTCGAGCGGCAGCGCGCCGTCGGCCGAGATCTGGGCCTTGGCGAACGCCATTCCGAACGAGTCGGCGATGCCCATCACCTCTCCGGTCGACCGCATCTCCGGACCCAGGATCAGGTCCACCCCGCTCAACTTGCTGAACGGGAAGACCGCCTCCTTGACCGCCACGTACGGCTGGATCACGTCGTCGTGCAGGCCCAACTCGTCGAGCGTGGCGCCGCTCATGATGGCGGCTGCAAGGCCCGCGAGCTGCACGCCGGTGGTCTTGGAGACGAAGGGCACGGTACGCGATCCGCGGGGGTTCACCTCGAGGACGTACACCACGTCGTTCTTGATGGCGTACTGCACGTTGAGGAGGCCGACCACGCCGAGCCGCTCGGCAAAGGCGCGCGTGTGCCGGCGCATTTCCTCCACCTGTGCCTCGGTGATGAGATACGGCGGGAGGACGCACGCCGAGTCGCCCGAGTGGATGCCGGCGTCCTCGATGTGCTGCATCACTCCTCCGATGACGCACCGGCTCCCGTCGGCGATGGCGTCCACGTCGGCCTCGAAGGCGTCCTCGAGGAAGCTGTCGATCAGCACCGGGTGCTCCGGCGACACCCGCGCCGCGCGCTCGAAGTAGCTGCGGAGCGACGCGTCGTCATACACGATCTCCATGGCGCGCCCGCCGAGCACGTAGGAGGGGCGCACCAGGACCGGATACCCCACGCGGGCGGCCACCGCGACCGCCTCGTCCACCGAGTGCGCCATGCCGCTCGGCGGCTGGGCGACGCCCAGCTCCCGGGTGAGCGCCTCGAAGCGGCCCCGGTCTTCCGCCAGGTCGATCGCCTCCGGAGACGTGCCAAGGATCTTCACCCCCTCGCGCTCGAGTCCGCGCGCGAGCCGCAACGGCGTCTGCCCACCCAGCTGCACGACGACGCCGATCGGCTTCTCCACCGCCACGATCTCGAGCACGTCCTCGAGAGTGAGCGGCTCGAAGTAGAGCACGTCGGAGATGTCGAAGTCGGTGGAGACCGTCTCCGGATTGGAGTTCACCATCACGGTGCGGTAGCCGAGCTCCCGGAACGACATGGCCGCGCGCACGCAGCAGTAGTCGAACTCGACTCCCTGCCCGATGCGGTTGGGACCGCTGCCGAGAATTACCACCGTCTTGTCGCCGCCGGCGCGGGCCTCGTTCTCCTCGTCGTAGGAGGAGTAGAGGTACGGTGTAGACGAGGGGAACTCGCCGGCGCAGGTGTCGACCGTCTTGTATGCCGGCCGCAGCCCGAGCCGGTGCCGCTCCCGCCGAACGGTCTCTTCCTTCACGTGTCTGACGTCGGCGAGCTGGCGGTCGGAAAAGCCCATCCGCTTCATGCGCCGCATGGCGGCGCGTTCGGCATCGTCGTCCCCCGTCGGCACCCTGGTGGCCCAGTCACGTTCGGCCTCCAGCAGCTCCTGCATCTGGTACAGAAACCAGGGGTCGATCCGAGTGCGCTCGGCCACCGCTTCGACGGTGGCGCCGAGCTGGAAGGCGCGCTTGATCTGGAAGACGCGCTCGGGCGTGGGGGTCCGGAGCGCGGCCAGCACTCCCGCCAGGCTCTCGTCCTGCAGACGATCGTCGGCAGCGGTGGCGGCGGTGACCCATCCGCTCCGGTCGGTCTCGAGTCCGCGAAGCCCCTTCTGGAACGCCTCCTTGAACGTCCGTCCGATCGCCATCGCCTCGCCCACCGACTTCATCTGGGTGGTGAGCGTCGGGTCGGCGGCGGGGAACTTCTCGAAGGCAAAGCGGGGAACCTTCACCACCACATAGTCGAGCACCGGCTCGAACGAGGCGGGAGTGGTGCGGGTGATGTCGTTGGGCAGCTCGTCGAGAGTGTAGCCCACCGCCACCTTGGCCCCGATGCGGGCGATCGGGAAGCCGGTGGCCTTGGACGCCAGCGCTGACGAGCGG
>JBOHSC010000307.1:0-1625 GCA_050733115.1 Gemmatimonadales bacterium | reverse complement strand
GGCTTGACGGGCGAGGACGAGGCCGTTCGCGGCGCCGGAGTCGACGGCCTGTCCTGGCGCCTTCTCATTATTGATACTTCACTAAATAATGCATACGATCGGTCCGTGCTTCACTATGCTGGGGAGTATGAGACCCTCTGGAACTGCCGAGCAGTTGGAGAAGCGTCGACGCCAGGCCATCGCGCTCCTGCGGGCGGGCACGCCATATCGCGAGGTGGCCCGCCTGGTCCGGGCGGCCCTGAGCTCCGTCGTTCGATGGAGGCAAGCGTATCGTCGCAACAGACGGACGGGGTTACGCGCCCGGCCCACTCCTGGGCGCCCACCCCGGTTGACGACCACCCAGAAAGAGCGCCTGCGGCGGGTGCTGTTGCGCGGCGCGCGGGCCGCGGGGCACACGACCGAGTTGTGGACCCTCAAGCGCATCGGCCGGGTGATCGAGACGGAGTTCGGCGTCCGCTACAGTCCGGTTGGCGTGTGGCAGCTCTTGCGGCATGGCCTGAACTGGAGCTGGCAGAAGCCCGAACGGCGCGCGCGCCAGCGGGACGAGGCGGCCATCGACCAGTGGAAGACGACGACGTGGCCGCATATAAAAAAACGCCGCCCGACGTGGGGCCCATCTCGTGTTTCTCGATGAGAGCGGCTTTCTGTTGATCCCGAACGTGCGAAAGACCTGGGCGCCGGTGGGGTGTACGCCCCGGGTGCGCCACAGCTACACGCGCGACAAGCTGTCGGCCATCTCGGCCCTGTCGGTGTCCCCCCAGCGCGTCCGCGTGGGCGTGTACATGCACGTCCATCCCACGAACATCACGGGGGCGGAGGTGGTGGTGTTTCTCCGCCACCTCCTGCGGCACCTCCGGGGACCGGTCGCGCTGCTCTGGGATGGGGGCTCGATTCACCGGCGCGCCGACGTCACGGCGTTCCGGAACCGGCACCCGCGGCTGCACGTGCACCGGTTCCCGGCCTATGCCCCCGAGCTGAATCCCGACGAGTTCGTCTGGACCAAGATCAAGCATGACCTCGCCAATGGCGCACCGGAACACATCCGTCACTTGGGGGCTCAACTGCAACGCTCGTTCCGTCGGGTCCACGGTTCTCAGCAACTGCTCTGGTCCTGTATCCGGGCATCTGAGCTCCCGTGGCCGTGAGTGTGTATCCTTTATATAGCGAAAGATCAATATAAGCGTGTCCGCAGCCTCGAGCGGCGGCTCGGGCGCGTCATCCCGTGGCTGTTCTGCCACTCGGCGGACGGTCCGCTGCATCCCAAGATTGGCCGGCGGCGGTACGTGGCTGGCGACCGCGTCCGGGATTTCCGGCGGGCCTGGCGGACGGCCTGCAAACGGGCGGGCTGCCCTGGGATGTTGCGGCACGACTTCCGGCGCACCGCAGTACGGAATCTCGTGAACGACGGGACTCCCGAGAAGGTCGCGATGCTGATCACGGGGCACCGCACGCGGAGCGTGTTCGACCGGTACCACATCGTTGCGCCGGACGACCTACGAGCCGCATCGGCTCGTATTGCTGCGCGTAAGCGACAGGTAAGCGACAATCGAGGGGCCGGCGTTGGAAATGGCGCCGGGCAAGTCGCGATAGAATAAAGCGCGCGCCTGTAGCTCAGTCGGATAGAG
>JBOHSC010000306.1:0-13295 GCA_050733115.1 Gemmatimonadales bacterium | reverse complement strand
CTCACGAATCCCCGCGACCTCGCCGCATGGCTCGGCGGCGTGGACGACTACGACGCGCGCGAGTGGGGCGACGAGCCCGAAGTGGGCCGCGCATGGCGCTCGCCAGCCATCGCGCCCGACGGCACGCGCGGCACCGTGCGCGGCGAGCTGTTGCTCGTGAACGCGCCGCGGCGCCTCGTCACCACGTGGCACGCGAGCTGGGAACACGACGCGCGATCGGTCGTGCGCTTCGAGCTCGAGGATGCGATGGTGGATGGCGCGCGCGGCACGCGACTCACGGTGATTCACACCGCACCCGACCTTGCCCCGCAGCACGTGAGCCAGTTCGGCGCGGTGCGCCAGAACGGATGGACCGCGCTGCTCGCGCGCCTCGCACACGCCATGAGCGAACGTCTCGTCGTCTAACAGGAGCGCACCGTGCCTACCATCTTCATGCCGTCGATCATCGAGCGCTCCAGCCGCGGCGAGCACACCTACGACATCTTCTCGCGGCTGCTCATGGACCGCATCATCTTCCTCGGCACGCCGGTGAACGATGACGTGGCGAACATCATCATCGCGCAGATGCTGTTTTTGCAGGCGGATAATCCGGAACGGGACATCCATCTGTACATCAACTCGCCGGGCGGCAGCGTGTCGGCGGGACTGGCGATCTACGACACGATGCAGTTCCTGAAGGCGCCGGTGGAGACGATCTGCATGGGCATGGCGGCGAGCATGGGAGCGTTCCTGCTCGCGGCCGGCACCAAGGGCAAGCGGATTGCCCTGCCCCACTCGCGGATCATGATTCACCAGCCGTCGCAGTCGGGCGGCGGTGGCACGGCATCGGACATCGAAATCCAGGCCAAGGAAATCGTGTACTTGCGCTCGAAGCTCAACGAACTGATGGCCAAGCACACCGGGAAGCCCGTCGAACAGGTGGAAAAAGACACCGATCGCGACCGGTTCATGTCGGCGGATGAGGCCAAGGAATATGGGCTTATAGATACGGTGATCACCAACTCGGCCGAGATCGTCGCCACGGCCGGCGCGCCCGCCGTGGCGGCCAAGTAGTGGCTGGGAACCGCTTTCGGCGAAGGCTGGTGAAAACCTTACCAAGCCTCGGTCGTCTGTTCCTTGACCGAGCGGGAACCCGGGGTATATCCTCAGGCATGGCCGCCGAGTGGCGGTTGGCTTCAACCATGGTAGTCGAGTGACCAGCATGTCCCACGACAAACACCTGCGCTGCTCGTTCTGCGGCAAGTCGAAAGACTCGGTCCGGAAGTTCATTTCGGGCCCGTCCGTGTACATCTGCAATGAGTGCATTGCGTTGTGCAACGAGATCCTCGCCGAGGACGAAGAGCGCGAGGTTGCCGAGGCGATCACGCAGGTCCCGACGCCGCAGGAAATCAAGGACATTCTGGACCAGTACGTGATCGGGCAGGAGCGCGCCAAGAAGGCGTTGGCCGTGGCCGTGTACAACCACTACAAGCGCATCAATTCGGCGTCGCTGCGCGATGACGACGTGGAGCTGGACAAGTCGAACATCCTGCTCATCGGCCCCACGGGCGTGGGCAAGACCCTGCTGGCGCAGACGCTGGCCCGCATTCTCGACGTGCCGTTCACGATCGCCGACGCCACAACCCTGACCGAAGCGGGCTACGTGGGCGAGGACGTGGAGAACATCCTCGTCCGGCTGCTTCAAGCCGGCGACTTCAATGTGGCCGAGTGCGAGCGGGGCATCGTCTACATCGACGAGATCGACAAGATCGCCAGGAAATCCGAGAATCCGAGCATCACACGCGACGTGTCGGGCGAGGGCGTACAGCAGGCGCTGCTGAAGATCCTCGAGGGCACGGTGGCCAGCGTGCCGCCGCAAGGCGGCCGCAAGCACCCGCAGCAGGAATACATCCAGATCAACACCAAGGACATCCTGTTCATCTGCGGCGGGGCGTTCGACGGACTGGAAAAGATCATCGAGGCGCGCACCGGACGGCAGCAGATCGGCTTCAATGCCACCGCCAGGGCGAAGGCCGGCGCGCCCGATGCCAAGAATCCCTACTCCGAAGTCGAGCCCGACGACCTGCTGCGCTTCGGCCTCATCCCGGAGCTGGTGGGCCGCCTTCCGGTGGTGGTGTCGCTCGAGGCGCTCGATGAAGACTCGCTCATGCGAATCCTGGTCGAGCCCAAGAACGCGCTCACCAAGCAATACAAGAAGCTCTTCGAGCTCGAGGACGTGGGGCTCACCTTCGACGCGGAATCGCTCCGCGCGGTGGCCCAGAAGGCGCTCAAGCGCGGCACCGGCGCCCGCGGCCTTAGGTCGATCCTCGAGACGATGATGACCGACATCATGTACGACCTGCCCAGTCGCGACGACGTCCGCGAGATCGTGATCACCAAGGAAGCGATTCTCGAGGGTACGTCGCCGCTCATCGTGACCGAGCGGGCCCGCACCAAGCGCGAAGCCTAGAGCGACCGGAAAAACGCCAGCAGCGCGTCCCGGTCGGCCGCGACCATCTTCAGCACCTTCGCCTTCGCTCCAGCCGCTTCTCCGTCGTGCCACAGTACCGCTTCCATCAGGTCGCGCGCCCTTCCATCGTGCAGAAAATTCGTGTGACCGTTCACCACCGTGGTGAGGCCGATGCCCCAGAGCGGCGCGGTCTTCCATTCGCTTCCCGAGGCGAGAAAGTCGGGGCGCCCGTCGGCGGGCCCCGGCCCCATGTCGTGCAGCAACAGGTCGGTGTAGGGGCGGATCACCTGGTTGGAGACCTCGGGCACACCGGCCAGCTCCCCGGTGCGAAGCTCGGGAAGGTGGCATGAGGCGCAGCCGGCGCTCTTGGATGTACGGGCGCCGGCGCGGTCACGAAAGTGGCCTCGAACTGCGCGTCGCCGGCGATGTGCCGGTCCAGACTCTCCTGGCTCAGGTTGGGGGCCGGCGTCTTGAACGAACTGCTGGTGGCGTCGAACACCGTCATCGCGCCTCCCGAGAGGGCCAGGAGAGACGCGATACCGTGCCGCCGCCAACCACTCATTGCACGAGCGGCAGGAGCTGCGATTCGAGGGTCTGCCGGAGCGTCCGCAGCGCCGTGCGGGCCGGTGAACAGGGTTGGAGCGTATTGAGAATGAGAATCGAACTAAATTAGAAATCCCTACCAGCAAATTCCCCATTCTCTTGCTTGTCAATCACCCGTCGGCGACATTTCGGCCATGCCTACCATCGGACGCCGCGCTCCCTCCGATCCCCGCGCGGCAGCCTCCGAACACCCCTCGCGCACCCCCGCCGAGTTCGTCGGCTCCTTTCCCGACCCCCTCGTACCCCTGACCCCCACCCTCCCCGAGGTGGCCCTGATCGGTCGGTCGAACGTCGGAAAGTCGAGCCTGCTGAACGCTCTGGTCGGTATGCCTGGACTGGCGAGGGTGAGCGGCACGCCCGGCAAGACGACCCTCCTCAACGCCTATCGCCTCCCCGGCTTCTACCTGATCGATCTGCCGGGATACGGCTTTGCCAGCGCCGGGAAGTCAGCGCGCGAGGGGTACCGCCGCCTCGTCACCCGCTTTCTCGCCGAACGACTCACGCTCACTGGCGTGGTCTGGCTGCTGGACATCCGCCACGACCCGTCGCGCGACGATCTCGAGATGCAGCAGCTCCTCATCAGAAGCGGACGCCCAGTACTCGCCGCACTCACCAAGGCCGACAAGCTCGGTCGGATGGCTGCCCAGGACCGCGCGCACGCGCTTGCCGTGGCACTTGGCATCGACCAGGACCAGGTACAACTCACCAGCTCGCGCTCGGGACTCGGCGTCGGAGACCTGGCGGCGAGCATCGCGGCGGCCGCTGGAGGGGACCGATGAGGGGATTGTTTATCGGCGCCTGGGTGGTGTGCGGCCTGGCCGGCGTGGGTGGGGTGCAGGGGCAGGGAGCCGCACCCGGTGCCGCCGCGCCACTTCCGCCGCCCGGCTATGGTTCACTGTCGCAGAACGATCTCTCGCTCCGCATCCGCACGGACGACATCGAGGTGCGCTTCATTCCTCTCGACGGCCGGGTGACCGTGCTCCTCGCGCGTGATTCGTGGGAGTCGCTTCGCTCTCTGGTGCAGTCGCGGAAGCCGGCGATCGACTCCCTCGCCCGCATAGCCGGGATTTCACGCCCCGGCCTCGCCCTGGTGACCTTCTTCGGACAGCGCTCGAACGCGAGATTCGATCCGCAGACGCTCACGCTGGTCACCCGGAACCGCGTGTTCCAGCCACTCGGCATCGTCCCCTTCACGCCGAGATTCACTTCGCAGCAGCTCGACGTACGCGAACAGGTGAGCGCGATCTTCCTCTTCGAGGAAGATCTGCCGGTGAACGACTCGTTCACTATCTCCTATGGGGGAATGGTGTCCGACGACTGGAGGGGACGGCAGCCCATTCTCGACCGGGAGCGGGCCAGGGTGTCGCTCAAGGCACGCGCCGACAACCGCGACACCACGGCGGCCGACACCACCCGCTGAGCTCGACGAGACCACACCGCGCCTTTCAACTCTGTGGCAGCACGACGAGGCCCCGATGGCATACCTCCCTCTCCGGACCGTCCAGGTCCCCGAAGCCACCGAACGGACCTATGCCGACTGGCTCGGCAGCGTCGAGGAGCGGCTTGCCGCTCCCGGCGCGGACTGGTACCGGCTCACCCGGGACATCCTGTTCGAGCTGTGGTATCCCGGCGCGAGCGACTACGAGACGCTGGTCAACGACGCGAGGACGCCTCTGGCGGCGCGGACGGCCCTCCTTGCACTCGACCCGCACAACGTCACGCTCGAGCCGGAGTACTACGCCGACGTCGATGCCGAGCGGTACGCGAGGGTCAAGCCGCTGCACTGGCTCTGGCAGAGCTTCGACCGGGCTCCTCCCGGAGCCGGCAACGTTCATCTCGGCGTCCGTTTCCGCCGAATCGTGGCGCAGCACCTCTTCAAGCGCGTTGGCCGGAACTTCAAGTGCTTCCAGTTCGTGGAGTTTTCCTACGGGTACAATCTCGAGGTCGGCGACGACGTCGTGGTTCACCGCCACGTTCTTCTCGACGATCGCGGTGGCCTTGTGCTTGGCAACCGGGTGAGCATCTCGGACTACGCGAACATCTATAGTCACACCCACAGCATCGTCGACCAGAAGGACGTGACGAACGCGCGGACGGTGCTGGAGGACGACGTCCGCATCACCTATCACGCCACGGTGCTCGCCGGGGTGCGGGTGGGGCGCAACGGAATGGTCGGCGCGAACGCGGTGGCCACCAAGAACGTGCGCCCCTTCCACGTGAACGTCGGCATTCCGGCCAAGTCGATCCGCGTGAAGCCGAACGCGCCGCCCGAGGCGTACGTCACCGAGCGGGTGAGCCAGCACGACCTCCCGGAGCCCTGATTCTGTCGCGGCACTTCGACCGCTGGTACTTCTCTCCGTCGGTGATCTCGGCCGGCGCGCTCCTGGCGCTGAGTCTGCTCACGGCGCTCATGGGCGGTCTGCCGCGCGGGGCGATTCTGGCCGCGATGATCGCAGGGGCGCTGATCGCGGCGCTGACCGTCTGGCGCGAGCAATGGGACCCGCCCCTCCATCTGCTCGGCGCCTCCCTCCTGGGATTCATCGCCGGGGCGGCCGACCGGCGGATGTGGTGGATCGCCGGGTTCGCGCTGGCGGCGATTGCCGTGGGCTTCTGGGTGGCCACCGCGCGCGGCCGGCGGCGCATCCGCGAGGCCGACGTTCGGAGCGAACAGCTCGCCACTCAGCTCGACCGCCGCATCAGCGAGCTCTTCTCCCTCCAGGAGCTGAGCTACGTCCTTTCCGAATCGATCCAGCTTGAGCGCATCGTCGACCAGGTGGCCAAGTATGCCGCCCGCTTCCTCCAGACCGACGGCGCGATCGTCGTGCTCGCCGAGGACGACCAGGGCCGCCGCCTCCGCGTCACCGGAGCCACCGGCACGCTGGACCACCTGCTCGGCCGCGTGGCCGACGAGGCCGATCACGTGCTCGTCCGCGCTGCCATCACGCACGAGCGAATCGAGGTGGTGCAGGGTTCCACTTCGCCGACGGTGGACCTGATCGGACACGTGAAGGTGCGTTCCGCGGCGGTGGCGCCGCTCCGCTCGCAGGGCGTCACGATGGGTGCGCTCGCGGTGGCCGACCGCCAGGGCGGACCGTTCACGACCGAGGACCTCTGGCTCCTCTCCACCGTGGCCACCAACGCCTCGGTGGTGCTCGCGAACAGCCGGCTCTACGAGATCGTGCGGCGCAGCAAGGAAGAGTGGGAAACCGCGTTCAATGCGCTGACCGAAGGGATCGCGGTGGTGGGAGCCGGCGATACCATCCTTCGGGCCAACCGCGCGCTGGCGGCACTTGCCGAGATGCCCGAGACGCTGATGGTCGGCCGAAGCTTCTGCCGGACCCTCTTCGGTGAGCAGGAGGCGGTCGAGGCGCTGATCGAGGCGGCGCACCGCGGGGAGCGCACCGCCCCGCTGGTGGTGCGCCTCGAGCGCACCGGTCATGTGCTCCGCCTCACCGCCGCGCCGGGCGCCGACCGCGCCGAGCCGGGGCCGGTGGTGATCCTCGTCGAGGACGTGACCGAGCAGCGCAACATGGAGGCCCAGCTCATCCAGAACGACAAGATGGCCTCGATCGGCCAGCTCGTCTCCGGCGTGGCCCACGAGCTCAATAATCCCCTCACCTCCATCGCCGGGCTGACCGAGCTCCTCCTCGAGAGAGAGCCGGGCCGGGAGATTCCGCGCGAGCACCTGCGGGTGATTCATGAGCAGGCCGAGCGGGCGGGACGGATCGTGCGGAACCTGCTCACGTTCGCGCGGAAGGGCGTCCTCGAGAAGATGGCGGTCGACCTCAACGACGTCGCCACCAGAACGTCGCTGCTGATCGTCTACGAGCTCCAGCTTCACGGCATCGAGCTGGAGTCCGCCCTGAGTCCCGAGCCGGTGGTCGTCCTCGGAGACCGCTACGAGCTGCAGCAGGTGCTGCTCAACCTGGTGAACAACGCGGTGCAGGCCGTGAGCGGCCTCGAGCCCGGACGTCAGCGGCGCATCTCAATCGTCACCGCGCGTCCCGAGAGGACGGCGATTCTCGCGGTGCGCGACAGCGGCCCGGGAGTGCCGCCGCACCTCGCCTCCTATCTCTTCACGCCGTTCTTCACGACCAAGGCGCCCGGAGAAGGAACCGGGCTCGGGCTCTCTCTGAGCTATGGGCTGGTCAAGTCGCACGGAGGCGTACTGAGCTACGAGCCGTCACCCGAGGGCGGGGCGGAGTTCCGAATCACGCTGCCGTTCTACGATGCGCCGGCCGACCTGGCCGAGGAGGCCGATCCCTCGCCCACTCCGGCGGTCGAGACGCGCCGGATCCTGCTCGTCCATGGCGATCCGGCGGCCCACAGGCTGGTGAGCGCCCTCTTCGGACCGGCGGGGCACAGTGTCGAGGCGATTCGCTCGGGGGAGCAGGGATTGCGGGAGGCCGCGAAAGGGGTGTTCGATCTCATCATCGCCGACGCGAGGATCACGGCCGGCTCCTCGGAGCTCTTCGTTCAGGCGCTCACCGCCGCCTGGCCCGGACTGGCGCCGCGACTCATCGTGGCCGACAAGCCGCTCAACCCGCGCGATCTTCACGCCCGCGCGGCACAGATCTTCGCTAGTACCCCGCCGCGCTCGCAGGCTTCCACGGCAACACACTGATACGGCCCTGCACCCGGCCCGCGGCCGCCCGCGCGTCCGGGGTGGCCCAGTAGTTTCCACCGGCCGCCAGGTCGGGTGCCACGATGTACGATCCGCTCGCCCGCAGGAAGACGTTCCCGGTCACTTCGGTTGCGTGTCCAGTCGAGTCGATCACCACTGCCTCGTCCACGCCGTCGATCACATTCCCCCTGATCCTGCTCCGGGCGACGCCCTGGAGCACGATCCCTCGCGTGACGCTTCCGATGACGTTGTCGTCGATCCGATAGCTCCGGCCCGGGGGAGCCGACCCGTCGGTGGCGAGGACCTCGATTCCCACCCGTCCGCCCAGCAGCACATTCTGCTGGATGGCGTTGTCCGACCCGCTCGCCGCGCCGACTCCGGCGTCGCGCGAGCCGATCACGGTGTTCCCGCGAATCGACTGCCCGCTGGCCCGGACCAGCTTGAACCCGGTACCCGAGCTGTCGGCCCGGTTCTCGAAGAAGGTCGTGGCCCACGTGAGCCGCACCATGAAGCCGCTCTCGATGGCCTGCGACGCGTCGTTCCGGTTGAAGAGGTTTCCGACGGATGCCCGCGAGAGCGGCGAGGCGCCGGTGACGAGCACGCCTATACTCGAATCGGTGAGGTCGTTGTCGCTGAAGGTGTTCGAGTCACTTCCCTCGCGCACCAGAATCGCGGCGGCATCGCACCCTCCGTCTTTTTCACAGCGACGGGTCCGGCCCGCCTGGTTCCGAACCACCGCGTTATGCGACGAGCGCCAGAGGTTGAGCCCCCAGCCACTGTTGCCCGAGAAGTCGTTGTCGGCCACGTAGCCGTCACGCGAGTCCACCAGGCCGATGCCGTTCTGCGCTCCCCTCGCGATTACACCGGTGATGGTGGCGCCCCCCGTGCCCTGAAGCAACAGCCCCCCACCATAGGTATCGAGCACTTTCAGATGATACGGGTCGAGTCTGTCGACGCTGTCGGTCCGCTCGGCGGTCGAGCGAAGCGGCTGGCTCCTGCTTCCCGAGAGGTCGATGCCGGTCACGCGGTGCCCCCGTCCACCCTCGATCCTGATGCCGAAGCGGTAGCCGCGGACGATTCCGCCCAGCACCGTTACGCCGTCGACACCTCGACTCACGATGCCGATCCCGGCGTAGCGCGCCGGCACCGAGTCCCCGCTCTCGAGCGTTACGCCCGACAGGTCGATCCGGGTGCCCGACGCGGCGGCGATGATGACGCCCTTCTCGCCCGGATCGGCGATCCGGTACTTGCCGGGACAGACACGAACATCACCCTGGACCTGGGTGCCGGCGCGGGTAGGACGGAGACACGGCGCCTCCGACACCGAGGCGGTCGTGGCCGCGGCGGCGGCGAGAAGCAGGGGCAAGAGTGAGGCGATGATCATGGGCGAACCGGGTACCCCCGCTCGCGGAGGAAGGCGCGCGCCTCGGGGAGCGAGGAGCCCTGAAAGTGGAAGATCGTGGCCGCGAGCACGCCGTGGGCGCCGGCTTCGAAGGCCTCCGCCAGGTGTTCGAGCTTTCCCGCACCGCCGGAGGCGATGACCGGAATCGACACCGCCGCGCTCGCGGCGGCGAGGAGCGGCAGGTCGTATCCGTCGCCGGTGCCGTCGCGATCCATCGAGGTGAGCAGAATCTCGCCCGCACCGAGCGCCTCGAGCCGCTCGATCCACGCGATACCCTCGAGCGCCGTCTCCTCCCGCCCGCCATTGACCATCACGGCCAGGCGCCCGTTCAGCCGTTTCACGTCCACCGCCGCGACGACGCACTGGGTACCGAAGCTCTCGGCGAGACGGGAGACCAGCACCGGATCGCGCACGGCCGCGGTGTTCACGGCCACCTTGTCGGCCCCGGCACGGAGCGCCGCGCCGGCATCGGACACCGAGCGAACGCCTCCGCCCACCGTGAAGGGGATGAAGATGGACTCGGCCACGCGGGTCACCATTTCGAGCGTGGTCTTCCGGTCCTCGTGACTCGCGGAGATGTCGAGGAAGACCAGCTCATCGGCCCCCTCGTGGTCGTACCGCGCGGCCTGCTCGATGGGGTCGCCGGCATCCCGCAGCGCCTCGAAGTGAACACCCTTCACCACGCGACCCGCTGCGACATCGAGACAGGGAATGATCCGGCGGGCTAGCATACGTGCAACACGTCCTCCACCTGTCCGGCGTTTCCGCACCCGAGCATCAGGACGATGTCGTCGACTGCCCGCTGTTCCCGCGGCCAGGCGAACCGCTCCCGTGCATCGGCCGGCCGGAACCACTTGAAGCGGTCGTGCTCCGGACCGATCTGCACCGGCGCGTCCGGCGTCACGAACGCAGCGAAGACCGGCACCAGCGCCACCTCATCGATTCGATGCTGGTAGAACGACTCGACGCGGCTCAGGTTGTACAGGCGAAGCGGCACCAGGCCCGTTTCCTCCTTCATCTCGCGCACGGCTGCTTCCGGCGGCCGCTCCTCGGGCTCGATGTGGCCGTGCACCGCCTCCCACGACCCGGGGCAACGCCCGCCCGGTGCCCGCCGAAGCGCGAGAAACTCGAGCGACGCTCCAGCGCCGCGCACCACGTACAGGTCCACCAGCGTCACCCGGATGGAGGTCACGGCCGCCACCGCACGAAGGCGTCGAGCAGCTCGATCCCGGCCCGCTGTGATTTCTCCGGATGGAACTGTGCTCCGATGACGTTGTCCCGGCCCACGAGCGTGGGGAAGAGCCGCTCGTACTCCCCGGTGCCGAGCACCGCCTCGTCGGGCACACCGGCGGGGTGATAGCTGTGCACGTGATAGAAGTACGGTGATTCGCCGCCCCCGAGGCCGGTGAGCATCGGGTGCCTCTTTCCGGCCTCCGTCAGGTCGACGCGGGCCCAGCCGACGTGGGGCACCGGCAGGCCGGTGGCGAATCGCGCGACACGCCCGGGGAGAATGTCGAGACCGCGCGCATCGGGCGCCTCTTCGCTCAACGCGAAAAAGAGCTGCAGGCCAAGACAGATCCCCATCACCGGCCGGCCGGCTTCCGCGGCTTCACGGATTGCCGCGCCGAGCCCGCTGGTCTCGAGATTTCGCGAGGCCTGGCCGAAGTTGCCGACGCCCGGCACCAGGACGTGCTCGGCGCGCCTCACCTCGTCGGGATCGGTCGTGAGAGTGGCCACGTGGCCCGACGCCCCCAGCGCTCGCACCACGCTCTTGAGGTTGTTGACGCCGTAATCCACCACCGCGATCACAGTGCGCCCTTGGTGGACGGCACGCCGGTGACGCGTGGATCGATCGAGATGGCCGCGTCGAGTGCGCGAGCGAACGCCTTGAATGCCGCCTCCACGATGTGGTGCGGATTGTCACCGCGGACGAGATCGAGGTGCGCCGTGAGTCCGGCATTCAGCACGAGGGCGCGAAAGAACTCCTGCGTGAGAAAGACGTCGTAGTCACCGAGCATCTGCCACTTGGCGATCTCGATATTGTACGAGAGGTAGGGCCGGCCTGAGACATCTACGACGGCGCGCACCAGCGCCTCGTCGAGGGGAACCAGCGCATCGCCGTAGCGCCGGATGCCGGCGCGGTCGCCGAGGGCGCGGGCGATGGCTAGCCCGAGCGCGATCCCGGTATCTTCGACGGTGTGGTGGCCATCCACGTGGAGGTCGCCTTGCGCCTCGACCGTCAGATCGAGCAGCGCGTGGCGCGCCAGCGCCTCCAGCATGTGGTCGAGGAAGCCGATGCCGGTGTGCACCCGCGACTCGCCCTTGCCGTCGAGGTCCACGCTGACGTGCAGGTCGGTTTCCTTGGTGGTCCGCCGGATCTCGCCTACCCTTGCCACGGCTCGCCCCGCTTTCTCACCCAAGTATCCGCTCCAGCGCCGCGGCCGCCGCCGTCATGTCGTCGGGTGTGCCGATGGATATCCTCAGGCAGTCCGCCAGCTCGGGGGCGCCTGAGACGTCGCGGACGAGAATCCCATCTTCTTCGAGAAGCCTCCGGAATACCTCACCGGCGGGCACACGCTCGCAGCGGATCAGCACGAAGTTGGCGGCGCTCGGGTAGAGAGTGAGCCCGGGAATCGCCCTCACGCGACGGGCAAAGTGCTGCCTCGTCTCGACGACCTCGCGGGTGCGCGCGGCGAGCACCTCTCCGTTTCGGAGCACCGCCGAGGCGGCGGCCAGTGTGATCAGATTCACGTTGTACGGCAGCTTCCCCTTGGCCAGCTCGCGGGCCACCGCCGGATGGGCCAGGGCCAGGCCGAAGCGGAGCCCCGCCATGCCGAGCGCCTTGGAAAAAGTACGCAGAACCACCAGGCGTGAAGTGCGGCCCAGAAGTGGAATTGCGGTCGGCCCGCCGAACTCCTGGTACGCCTCGTCGCACACCACCAGGGCACCCGTCTCCTCCAGCACCCGCTCGACTCCGCCCGCGGGGAGCGCCGACCCGGTAGGGTTGTTCGGCGAGTTGATCACCACCACCCTCGCCCGCTCCCGCACCGCCGCCTCGATCAGGGCGTCGACGTCAAACTCGAAATCCCTGCCGAACGCGACGGGGCGATACCGTCCGCCGAGCACGTTCGTCAGCAAACGGTAGAGCGAGAAGGTCGGAGCGGGGGCCACCACGACATCGCCCGCCGCCAGCGACACCGAAAGCGTGGCCTGGATCAGCTCGTTGGAGCCGTTTCCCACCAGGATTCCATCGGCGCGCCAGCCGTAGTGCACGGCCAGTCGCTCGAGCACTGCCGGCGGCGCGAACTCGGGATACCGCTGCCACGACAGCGAAGCGGCCTCAGCCAGCACCTCTTCCTTGAGCGCCGCCGGGAAATCGTACGGGCTTTCGTTCTGATTGAGTTTCCGCCGGGCCGGCGGGGCGCTCAGCGCATACGCGGCCTGGCCCCGTACCGACGGCTTGATCAGGGCGAGCCCTTCGGACGCATCCGGGGGGGCACCCGCCGGGCCGGGCGTTTCCTCAGCGATCGGGCGGGCGGGCGGAGTTTGAGAGGCGGGAGTGAGCGGCCGGCTCACGCGCGGTGGCGGCCGAGCACCGCCTCGAGTCTCGCGGAGAGCGCCCTGGCCCGGAATGGCTTGGTGATGAAATCGTCGGCGCCGAGCTCGAACACCCGCACCTCGTTGTCTTCGTCACCCTTCGCGGTGAGCACCATGATGGGGATGCCGCGCGTGGCCGGCCTCGAGCGGAGCTGCTGGAGAACACCGTAGCCGTCGAGTCCCGGGAGGTTGAGGTCGAGGATGATCACGTCGGGTGCCCGGCGGTCGACCTCGTCGAGCGCCTGTACGCCGTCGCGCGCCTCGGCTACCGTATATCCCTCCCGCTCGAGGAGATCCTTCATGACCCGGCGGAGCGGCTCCTCGTCCTCCACGAGCAGCACGCAGGTACCGACGCCGCGCGCCGCGGGGGCAGAGTCGTCGACGAGCTCCATGTCCATCATGAAGTCGAGCGACGCCGAAGAGTGACCCTGGGGCGGTGAAACGGGGGCGGCCGGCGACGGAGGAGCGACAGGGCTCGCCACCGCCCGGCTGGTCCGCGCGGTACGCGGCGTCGGGGCAGCGGCCGGGTTGGGCGCGAGCTGGGGAGGATCGGTGACCCGGAGCAGCTCTTCGACGGTAGATTCGCCGGCGAGCACGTGGCGGAGTCCGCTCTCCCACAG
>JBOHSC010000305.1:0-11171 GCA_050733115.1 Gemmatimonadales bacterium | reverse complement strand
ACGACTCGATGGCCCCCTCGAGATCGTACGCCTTGCAGCTCAACAGAATGACGTCGAATGGTCCGGCGAGATCAGAGGCCTCCACCAGCGGAGGCGATGCCATCTCCGCGTCGCCGAAGGCACTTCGGATGATCAGGCCGTGCCGGGCGAGTTGAGCGGCCCGCCCTGGACGCACCAGGAAGGTCACATCGCGGCCGGCCTCGAGGAGCCGACCGCCAAAATAGCCGCCGATCGCCCCCGCCCCGACGACGAGAAATCGCACGATCGGGTGTTCCTAGGGCCGGACCGGCGCGCTTCGCGAGCGCGGCATGATGACCGAGCGCACGGCGCGAAGAAGGTCATCGGGGGTGAAGGGTTTGAGCAGGATGGGGACGTCCTTGGGTACCGACCCGGGCACGCCCCCCTCGATTCGGCCGGTGATGAGAAGAATCCGCTGGGCGGGGTGTTCGGCACGGACCCGTCTCATGAGAGTAGCGCCGTCCCATCGTGGCATGAGGATGTCTATCACCAGAAGGTCGAACGGGCCATTCCCCTCCTCGATCAGCCCCCAGGCCTCCATGCCGTCGCCGGCCAGCACCACGGTGAACCCTTCGGCTTCGAGCGCCCGGGCGATCATTGCCCGCAGGGCGGGCTCATCGTCCACGACCAGAACCGCCGACCCCATGGTGCCCGTCCTGATACTTGGGTGAACCCCAGCGCTTCGCCGATACCGTAGCATACACTGGAACGGCACGGCGTCGATGCGATGGGGATCACATGGAGTCAATTAGTGCAGCCGTCAGAGCGAATTCAGGAACGCCAGCAGCGCAGCCCGATCTCCTGCAGCGAGCTTGCGGAAGGCGAGCTGGGCCTTTTCCGCCTCGCCGCCGTGCCAGAGGATAGCCTCCTCGAGCGAGCGCGCGCGGCCGTCGTGCAGGAACTCGGTGTGGTTGCTGACCGTCTGAGTGAGCCCGATTCCCCAGATTGGTGGCGTGCGCCACTCCGAGGGGCTGGCCTGAAAGTCGGGGCGTCCGTCGGCGAGACCCGGCCCCATATCGTGGAGGAGCAGGTCGGTGTACGGCCGGATGACCTGGTTCGATACCTCCGGCACGCCGGGGAGCGAACCGGTGCGAAGCTCGGGGAGGTGGCAGTTGGCGCAACCGGATATCGCGAAGAGCCGGCTCCCCCGCCGCGCCCGAGCGTCCTGCAGCTCTCGCCGCGCGGGGACGCCAAGCGTCCGGATGTAGTGCGTCACCAGGTCCACCACCTCGTCGCTCGCCTCCGCCGCGTGCGCTTCGCATCCCGGAGTTCCCTCACAGTTTTCCGCAGGGAGCAGATTAGAGGTGACCCCCATGTCGCCGTTGAACGCGCTGGCGGTCTGCTGCCGGAGCGTCGGCTGATTGGCCTTCCACCCGAAGCGACCGATCACGGTCTGGCCCGCGGCCCTGTCCCACACGTAGTTGGGCCGCCCGCTGATGCCGTCACCGTTGGCGTCGGCGGGATCGGCGTGCGAGAGAATGGTCGACTCGTCCACCGCCTCGAGGAGACCGAGTCCGAAAACCGCCTGCCCCACGCGGGGCGAAACGAGCAGGCCTCCGGGGAGTGGCTGGAACCCATCGGTGATTACGAACGTCGGCTTCCGGAGGCTGTACGGCAGCCCATCGGAGAAGGTGCCCGTGATCGGTTGCCAGGTGATCGACGCATCGGCCTCCGGCTGGAATCCGGGAATGGCGCGGAGCTGAAGCTGGTCGCCGAAGCCGGGCAGGCCCAGGGGGCCGCCGTTGGTATTCTGTCCCTCCGTGCTCACGCGCAGCAGGATCGACTCGAACTTCTCGCCCGGAGCGGGAGGACGGCCGCGACCGTCAGATTCATGGCACGAGGAGCACGAGATGTTGTTGAACCTCGGCCCGAGTCCGCTGTTCGGCAGTCCCGCATCGGCCACGAAATCGAGATCGAAGAGCTCATCGCCCTCTTCATGCTCAGTGAAACTCTCACCCGCAACGTTGGGGGCGACGGTGCCAAAGGCATCGGGATCGGAGAGAAAGACCGTGGTCTCTCCGCCGGAGAGGGCGAGCTGATCGTCGGATGGGGTCGGTGCGGGGCCTTCGTTCGAGTCGCTGCAGGCTCCGAGGAAGAGGAGCGAGCAGGCGAGGAACCCGATCGGGCGCAGGAGGCTCACGGCGTCGTGTCTCCATTCATGGGAAACAGGCAACACAACTCCTAGCCGGGGGGGGGCCGGGAGACGGGAAATTGATTGTGCGGGTCGAAAACCTGCGATGGCTCAGCTACAAACGATCTACGCACCGGACACCGAACCGTCACACCCCGGGGCCGGACCTGGTTAGGTTTGGCGGATGCCGTCACTGCCAAACCGGTGTGTGCTCCTGCTCGTCGACGGACTGCGGCCCGATCTGGGCGAGGCGATGCTCCAGGCGGGAGAGCTCCCCAATCTCGGGGCGATGATCGCGGAAGGGGGAAGGAACCGCGCGATCACCGTCTTTCCCTCCACCACCAGCGTCGCCTACCTTCCCTTTCTCACCGGCTGCACGCCGGGCCAATGCAACATTCCCTCGATCCGCTGGCTCGACCGCCGCGCGTACGGCGGCCACTGGTGGCGCGACCGTGCGGCGGTGCGAAGCTACTGCGGCTTCCAGGCGCCACTGCTCGACCGCGACATTGCGTCGCACGTGCGCACCATCTTCGAGCTGGTGCCGGAGAGCATGGGGATCTTCACGCCGATCGCCCGCGGACTCGCGCCGGCCCGCGATCCGTCCCGGGTCGAGCGGCAGTTCTGGGGATCGATGGCGCACTTTGTCCAGTGGCATCAGCCGTCGGACGACGCGGTCTCCCGTCACCTGCTGAAGGCGCTCGACGGCCGGTGGCGTTTCGTTTTCGCGCAGTTCCCCGCCGTCGACGGTTACACCCATCAGACCACTCCCGATGCGACTCCGGTGCGCCGGGCACTCCGCCGGGTCGACGAGACGGTGGGTGCGGTGCGCGCGCGGCTTCGGGAGCGAGGCGAGCTGGAGACGACCCTCATGCTGGTGGTGAGCGACCACGGCGCCACCTCGGTGCACACCCACGTCGACCTCGCCGCGTGGTTCCGGCGCCACGACATTCCCACCCTCTCGCACCCCGTTATCTGGGAGCGGAACCCCCGCGCGGCGGTGATGGTGGCAGGCAACGGCTCGGCGATGGTCTACGCCCGTCCCGATGATCGGCGCGAGCGCCGCTGGCCGATCGAGCGTCTGCGGCGCCCCGAGGGGTTCGGAGTCCCGGGCGACGTCGTTGCGGCGTTGCGCGCCGAACCGGCGGTCGCGTTTGTCGCCGCGGAGAGCGCGGACGGGGGCCTGTGGGTGGGCAGCGGCAGCGGCAGTGCGCGAATCGTCGCCGCAAACGGCATCGTCACCTACACCCCGATCGACGGCGACCCGCTCGCCGTCGGCGGCGCCCGAGCCGCCACCCAGCGCGAATGGCTGGACGCCACCTGGGACTCGGCGTATCCCGATGTCACCTTTCACCTGCTCGATCAGTTCCGGGCCGACCGGACCGGCGATCTCATCGTCGTGGCCAGGGAGGGGTACGATTTCAGGGAGCACTACGAAGTGCCGGAGCACAAGGCGGGGCACGGCAGCCTGATTCGCGCCCACATGCAGACCCCGGTCTGGGCCAGCCAGCCGGTTCCGGCAGTCGCCCTCCGAACGGTTGATCTCTTCCCGGCCATGCTCGATTGGCTCGAGGTGGACGTCCCGGCGGGTATCGACGGCGAGCCGGTGTGGCTGCCTCGATCGCGATTGCGGAACGATCCGGAACGTACCAGCTTTCCGGTCCCACAAAGCCGAATCCGCAGCACAATTCTGTAATGCGCCTGGCGGGCGGCAGGTGTCTCGAGACCTGGAGTCTTCCGATGCGTCGGCCCAAGGTCCTGATTTCTACGGTGATCCTTCTCATCATCGGCCTCCATGCGGTACCGGTGGTCGATGCGGGACTGAGAAAGCGGATCTGGCCCTTCCTCGATTGGGCCATGTACAAGGATCCGATCGCCCCCGGCCCCATTCAGACTGAGCGACGGCGCATCGTCGGGGTCACCGCGCAGGGAGCGAAAGAGGAGATCACCAACGACGACCTGGCGTTGAGCTCCTTCGCCATGGAGAGACAGTATCTCCAGCCCATGAAGGCAGGCGACTCCACCACCGTCCGCCAGCTTTTCACCCAGCTCAACAAGGATCGGGCCGATCCTTTCGTGGAACTGCGCCTGGAGATGGCGGTGTACCGGGCCACGAAGGACGGCGTCGTCGAGGACGACCAGCCGGCCGTCGTCTACGTCCTCGATCCTTCACAATCGAGATGAGATATCCCGTGAATCGCTGGGTCGATCGCTGGAACGCCTACTGGTATCCCGAGACCACGACGGTGCCGCTGTCGATTTCGCGGATCATCATGGTGGCGACACAGCTCGTGTGGTTCTTCCCCTCGCTGGACAAGCACCTTGGCCTGGTGGAGAAGCATTCCGACTTCATCAACCCTCAGGTCATCATCAGCGCCATCGCCGCCGTCTTTCCGCGCCAGGAGTACTTCACCGCGTCCAACATCACCGCGCTCTACTGGATCACCATCGTCGCGGGCATTGCGGCGCTGGTAGGCCTCTTCACCCGAACGTCGGTCTTCATCTTTGCACTGGGCGTCTGGATCTTCATCACCCACGAATACTCCTACGACGACAGGCACCATACCGAGGCCATCTTCTGCATCTTCCTGATGCTCCTCGCCTTCTCGCCGTCGGGGGAGCGTTTCGCGCTCGACGCGTTGATCCGTCGCCGCCGGGGTCACGCCGTGCCCGCCACGACGGACCTCGCCATGTGGCCGATCAAGCTCGCCCACGTGCTCCTGGCCATGACCTACTTTTCGACCGGGATGAGCAAACTGGTTGCCGGCTGGCTCGCCGGCATTTCGTGGATGAACGGGTACACCCTGCAGCTCTACACCTTCAACGATGCGCTCAACCGCAACATTCCCCTCGGTGTCTGGCTGTCGCAGCAGCATGGGCTGGCCATCGCGCTGTCGGTGTTCACGATTCTCTTCGAAGTGTTCTTCTTCCTGTCGCTGGTCTTCCCCTGGACAGCGCCGTTCTTCTTCGTCGTCGGCATCTTCTTCCATCTCGGTCTCTACTTTACCGGGGGGCATGACTTCTTCCAGCACATGGTGCTGCTCTTCATCCTCCTGCTGTTCATTGCGCCGCCGTGGTGGCAGGCGTGGATGGACCGGATCGCGGGCGCGATCGGGTTGCCCGGGCGAGCCCGGGTGGCACAACCGCAAATGTGAGCCGGAGGCCGGCCGGTGTGGCCGCCGGCGCTACCAGCAGACCCGCATGCGCGCCATGTTAGCAGTCGTAGCGGGCAGGTGTCCCGCGGTGGAAGACGTTGGGAGCAGACAGTCAGGGTCCGTAGCTCAGTTGGATAGAGCGCTTGCCTCCGGAGCAGATGAGAGCGCGGCGGACAGCGCTAAGTAGCGAATTCTTAAGGATTTCAATTTGTGCCGCATCCGTTGGCGCTGGCCCGCGCTGGTGGATGCGGCACGTTCTATTGGCACGTTTCCGCCGTGGGTGGGCCCAGTCGAATTCCGAGTGCAGTCTTAGAGGGCTTGGAGGATGTATTCGTCATGCCGCCGGAAAAAGAGGGCGGCGGCTGGGCGAAGGGCAGGACGTGCGGATCGGTGCGCGCGGGGCGATCTCTGCAGCCAGCGGGGACGGCTCCGCCCGTTCGGGTCCACGGGCCGTCAGCGTTGCTGCGGATGTGACGGACGGCGGGAGCGGGTTGAGGCAGCATCCGTGATGTGCGCAGTGCCCGTCGGCCGGTGCCGGCCGTCGTGCTGACAGGGCGGATGCGTCAACGGAGCGCGCGCGGTGCGTCCGGAGTTCCCGGCGCGATGCATCGCCGCCCCAGTCGTCGTGACGAAGGCAATGCAGGCGCCACGAGGACGGACACGACGGCGCGAACGTCTGATCGGGTCATACGGCTACTGGTGCGCACGGCGCAAATGTGGGGTCGGAGCCGTCGAGGGCGCAATGGTCATCGAACTGGGATAGAGTTGCGCGCCAACGGAGATTCCCGATCCTGTTCCGCTGCCCAGGAAAAGAAGACCGCAGCGATCGCGCTCAGCACCACCATCCCCCCGATCAGTTCCATGATTCCGCCGGCCATTGCCTGATCGCTCATGACCGAGCGTCCGCCGATCGGCGGCGCGAGTTCGTATGTCGCGTAGACCGGGTATCGGGCGAGCAGGAGCCACATGCCGATGCCCGTGTGCACCATCGACGAGGCGAAGAGATAGCCAATCTTGGCGAGCCCGCCGCCGGCGCGCGCGGGGAACGGCGCGAGCACCGGCCACCAGAACGCGACCCCGCCGGCGATCCACCCGAGATCGATGACGAACGCGCCGAGCTGCGTGCCCATCAGTCCGTCCACCACCGACGGCACGTGCGTCACGATGGCTACCAGGTTGAACGCGATGCCGGTTACGAGGGGATGGGTGGCGACACGAAAGGCGGCCGTGTCGCCAAGCCGCGCCTCGAGCCGACCCCATTGGTGGGGTGGGACGCCACCATAAAGCAGCGGCGGCACGATGAATGACAGCATCAGGAATTGCGCGGCGTGCGCAGCCATCAGATAGCCCGACCCCAGGGTACCAACCGGCCAGTCGAGCAGGATCCAGATCAATGCGAGCCCGGCGGCGCCGAGCAGGCGGCGCGCCCCCGCTCGAGCTTGCGGCGTCCTGCCGGTGTTTCCGCGCCAGGCGATCCTCGCGTAGCTCAGCACGATGGCGAGGAGGAAGAGCCAAACGCCTGGATAGGCCCGCCACTCCCAGGTCCAGGCCTGCCCCGTCGCCGAGCACCACCAGCTTACCGAGCGCATCCCGCGTCTCCCTCCGACCCGCTCTCGCTCACGACGTGTCCGATCTGGCCCGCACGCGCACCAGCATCGGAAGGTCGTGGGCCCAGTCTTCCTGCCGGGTGCCGGACGGATACTCGACCCGTTCGAGGTTGTCGGGCGTATACGCCAGCACCTGCGCCGCGTGGCCGACACCGTAATCGCCCGTGGCAGAATCAGCCGTGTCGGGAACGGCCGGCAGAACCCCCGCCGCGATCTGCGCCTGGGTGACCTGATCCCGTGTGCCGGTGAGTCCGATGAAATCGTGGCTGAAACCGCCGAGCCACGTCCTGAGCCGCTCGGGCGTGTCGCGCGAGGGGTCGGTGGTGACGAACACGACCCTCACCCGGCTCGAGACGTCGAACGGAAGCCGGTCGAGCACCGCGCCGATGTTGGCCATGTGGACCGGGCAGACGTCGGGACAGTGGGTGTAGCCGAAGAAGAGCAGGGTGACATACCCGTCGGTCTGGCGCCGGAAGTCGAAGCTTCCCCCACGCATCGACGTGAGCACGAACTCCGGTTTCGGCCGGGGCCCCGTCAGCTCCGCACCGGCGTAACCGCCCGGCGACAGCTGGCCCCGTTCCGCGCACCCCGAGACCAGGGCCAAGGGGATCGCCGCGGTCAGCAGGGCCCGAGTGGTCCATGTCCCCGGGACACTCATCGCTCCAGCTCCTCGATCGCTTCGGTCACCCGCAGCACGGGGACCGCAAGGCGCATGCGCTCGCCGCTGGAGAACCGCAGCTCCAGCGGGATGGTGTCGCGCGCGAACGCCTCGGCGGCCACGTGCGTCAGCATGAGGTGCTGGCGCCCGGCGCCGAACGTCATGGTGGTTCCCGGAGGGACGCCCACGTGGTCGATATCCACCATCCGGCGCATTCTGCCCGAGGGCACGACGTCGTGCATCGTCACCGTCGCCGCGGAGCTGGTGGCGCCCGTCAGGGTGTCCGCCTTCTTGCCGCGGTTCTCGAGGCGAAAGCCGACCGTGGCGATGCGGTCGTCCGCCATCCCCCAGCCCACCGCGCGCGTCACGCGCAGGTCTCCGGCCTCGGCGACCGCTCCCCGCCGGCGGCCGCCGCAGGCCAGCACGGCGAGCAGGGCCAGCGGCATGAGCTCCCTCAAGCCGGCACCTTCTGTTTCCGGACGGTGCCCGCCTGGTCCAGCTTCTTCTCCCATCGCTTGTAATTCTCCGCCCCGTCCTGCACGTAGGGCGAGTGCGCGATGAGCTGCAGCACCAGCCAGTTCAGGACGTTGGCGGGGAACTGCAGCGGCCGCACGATGTCGAGAAAGAGCACCACTCGCGTCCCCCGTGTGTCGTTCCACACCTCGTGCTCGTAGGTGTCGTCGAACATGATGCCCTTCCCCTCGTCCCAGTGCCGCACCTCATCGCCCACCCGGATTCGGCACTGCGCCCGTGGCTCCGGCACCATCAAGCCCAGGTGGTAGCGGATCACGCCCTTGAATGGGCCCCGGTGCGGCGGGATGTGCTTCCCGGGCGCGAGAATCGAGAAGAACGCCGTCTTCATGCCCGGGATCGCGTCGATGATCCGTGACGTGTCCGGGCAGCGGCCGCGGTTGCCGTCGGCATTGATGCCGTAGGCGCAGAAGAAGAAAGTCTTCCAGCGCTCGTCGCTGATCCGCCGCTGGTCCTTCGAGATGTCGTGGAAGCTGGGCAGCAGGTCCTCATACTCGAGCACCTGGTCCAGCTCGGCGCGGATCGTCGTCCACTGGCGCTCGAGATCGCGGGTCCAGCCGAACTCGGTGTGCACCGACGGATCGAAGAACGCCGGGTTGCCTACCCGTGAGCCCCACGTGATGACGGTTTCGAGCCGCTGGATCAACCACGATCCCGCGGATACGACCAGCTCGTGCAGTCGCTCGCCCATGGCCTGCCTCGGTCAAAGTGCTGGCGTCCGCGCATCGGACGAACGCGGGGCGGCGGGTCGACCCGGCCCAGTCGGGCCGGCGCTCCCCGCGAGGTCGGAGTTATCGCGTGGCGGCGGGTGGGGCGGTCGCGAAGGGGAGGAGGTGTGCCGGAACGGGAGGAGCGAATGGCGGCGGGAAGACAGCCGAGACGGCAAGCGCCTGGCCCACCTTCACGGCCGGCGCGGATGGCGCGCTGGCGGCCCATGCGACGGACGCCGCGCAGCACAGCGCCGGGCAGTCGCACCCGTGCTGGTGGCGGCCGTGGTCAGCCGGTGCCCCGTGTCCGGGGTGGCCATGTCCCGCCGGGGCGTGTCCTGCCACCCCGGCGAATGCCGGGCAGTAGTGTACCACGTTCGGAGCCAGCACCAGCGCAGCGAACCAGGCGGCGGTGATGGCGCCGAGGCAGCGGGACCATCGCTCGAGGCGAAGCATACGAGCGAATGTTAGAGAGGGGTCGAGGTGATAAGCAAGCGGCGGCGGGGCGCCGACGGGGATACCGATCAGGACTTGTCTGTAGTGGCGGCGTGGAATGGCGGGATGTCGCCCACGAACCAGGTTCGGGAACGTCCGGCACCGGGCCGAGGCACCCGAGTTCCGGCCGGAGCAGTGGTACGACGATGTGGAGGGCCGGCTTGTGCCCCGGGAGCCTGGCACTGAGACCTACCGTCAGGGTCCCGGGGCGTTAGAATTGGGGTTCCGGAAGCCGGGATTGGCACTGTTTTCCGGCACTGTTGCCCCCCAGAAGGCCGTAAGTTCTTACGGGTCCGTAGCTCAGTTGGATAGAGCGCTTGCCTCCGGAGCAAGAGGTCGCGCGTTCGAGTCGCGCCGGGCCCACTCGGGAACTTCCTCCCCCGCTTCCACTTCGGTGTGACCGGGGGGTTCGCTTGCCGGGTGTTGCGGCTCGTTTATGACACTCTTTATGTCAAACCCGAGTCGGCGGACCTGGTCACCGAGCCGCTCGAAGTGCTGCTCGACCCGAAACTCCACCACCTCAGAGCGGTGGCGCACGCTGCCCAGGTGGGCGTACACCTGGCGCACCATCTCCTCGCTGCCATGGCCGAGTTCCCGGCTCACCACGTAGAGGCTCACCGGCGCACCGCGATCCAAGGTTTGGAGCCGCGCCGTGCAGTAGGTGTGCCGGAAGATGCGGTGCCGGATCTCGCCCGCCTTCCATCCCGCGCGCTTGGCAACACGATCGAGTAGCCGGCGAGTCTCGCCTAGCGGGGCTTCCTGACCGCTGGCGAAGGACGGGAAAAGCAGGCGTCCTCCCATTTCGAGCCGAGGACCGAACACCCACGGCCGAAGTATCTCCTCGAGTTGTGGCCAGAGCGGCACGACCCGCCACGAGGTCTGCGTCTTGAGCCGGCGCCACGCGTTCGGTCGGAACGTGACCGTTTTCCGATCGAAGCTCACGTCGTCCAGCTCGAGCCCCAGCACCTCCGCGAGCCGCCCGCCCGTGAGGAGAAAGACCGCGAGGAAGGGGTATGCGAGCTCGCGGCCCCACGCCAGGCCGGCTGCGGTCACGACCACGGGGAGGGTGCGCGCCGACTCAAGCAGCAGTGCCGCATCCGGCACTTCAAGCCACTGCGCCTCTTTCCGGACGATCGCAGGCTTGTCCATGAGCACCGCGACCGGGTTGTAGCCCACGGGTACCAGCTCGCTCTCCTGCGCGCGCCGGTAGAGGTTGGAAAGGGCAAAGAGATGTGCCCGGATCGTGTACGGCGTCATCCGGCGAACGGGAGGCGAGTCCGCGGCAGAAGGCCCCTCCTCCACTGTCGCGTTCCTGGATGGCGCCTGACGCAGTTGCCGAGGCGGGCGCGCCGGGAGTGTTGCCAGAAAATCCGCGAACTCGCGCACTTGGCCTGGCCGGATCTCGTCCAGCGCTCGATCAGTGCCGAAGTACGCCACCGCGCGGCGCAGGAAACCCTCGGTGGCCGCGAGCCAGCCGTCTGTTACCTTGCCCGCGCGCTTCTTCGCGACAAGCTGCTGCGCAGCGAAGGCCGCCAGAGTGGCCGTGAGGTGCCGGGCAGTCCCATGCCGGCAGCATAACCCCGACGAGCTTTCGGCTGTCAAGCTTGGGGAATCGGCGCGCCCTGCCCACCCCCTCCTCGTAGTGACCGCACCTAGTCATCGGAGCGTAATTGGGAAGCTAGACCGGCGGAAGGCTTATCAGCATGTAGGTCCCAAGGCCAAGCTATTCCGAGCATCGTGGTGCCCGGCAACAGATTCGAGTCGGCCCTCACTGGCGCGAGAGAGTAACCTCGTATCGCGTGTCCGGATCTAGCGTCTGATCGGCACGGAGTTCTGAGCCGATAGCCTCGAAGGTGAGGTCTCTTACAAAGG
>JBOHSC010000304.1:0-19906 GCA_050733115.1 Gemmatimonadales bacterium | reverse complement strand
GCGCCGTGGCCTGCGGGCCGCCGCCATGCACCACGACGATGCGGATGCTGAGAGACGAGAGCAGCGCGAGCTGTGTGGTGACCTGCTCGAGGGCCTCCGGCTCGCCCACGACGTCGCCGCCGAGCTTCACGACGAAGACCTGGTCGCGATACGCCCGCACGTATCGAAGCGCGCCCTTGAGACCGGCGATGCCTTTAGTCGTATCGATGGACACTGACGCTCCCGTCTATCGGTTCCCGATCAATTCCAGCAGCAACGCCCTTTGCGCATGCAGCCGGTTCTCAGCCTGATCCACCACCACCGAGTTGGGGCCGTCGAGCACGGCGTCGTCGATCTCGACGTTGCGGCGGACCGGTAGGCAGTGCATCACGATGCCCTTGCCGCCCCGGGTGGACTTGACACGTCCCGGCGTCAGCCGCCAGTCGCGGAGACCGGCGCGCAACGCCGACTCCTCCTCCGGTTTTCCGTACAGCTTGACCGATCCCCATGACTTCACGTACACCGCGTCGGCGCCGACGGTCGCTTCGTCAGGATCGTCGATGATGTGGACGAACTCGCCGCCCGATTGCTGCGCCAGCTTCCGCACCAGCGCGGTGTCCTCGGGATCGAGCTCGTACCCCTCGGGCCGCGCGATCACGATCTCCATGCCGAGCCGCGCGGCGGCGAGGGCCGCGCTGGCCGGCACGGCGGTCGGAAGCGCCTTCGGGTGCCAGGCCCAGCTGAGCACGAAACGCTTGCCGGCCGTCTCCCCCAGCTTCTCGCGCAGCGTCATCGCGTCGGCCAGCGCCTGGCAGGGATGCCGGCGGGCCGACTCGAAGTTGATCACCGGCTTCTCGCAATATCTCGCGAAGTTGCGGACGATGTCGTCGCGCCGCGCGACCGCCCAGTCGTCGCCTCGCGGGAAGCTTCGGACGCCGAGCGCGTCGGCGTAGCGGCCGAGGACGCGGGCGGCATCGACGATGTGCTCCACGCGGTCCTTGTCCATGACCGCCCCCGGCTCGGACTCCAGCGACCAGCTTCCCTTTCCCGGCTCGAGAACGATTCCGTGTCCGCCGTGCAGGAACATCGCCGTCTCGAAGCTGGTCCTGGTGCGGAGGCTCGGATCCATGAATACCATCGCGAGCACCTTTTTCTCCAGGCCGCCCGTCACCTCGCCGCGCTTCACCTGTGCGGCGAGCTCGAGCAATCCGTCCACCTCGTCCGGACCCCAGTCCTCGAGAGCGAGAAAGTCGCGCTTCGCCACTATAGAACCTCCTTGAGCCCGGCGAGGAGCAGGTCCGCCTCCCGGTGGGAGAACGAGAGCGGCGGGAGGAGTCTGAGCACACGCGGATCGGTGGCCGTCCCGGTCAGGATCCTCTTCCCGAAGAGCGCCCGCTGTATCTCCGCGGCAGGGCGGTCCAGATGAAGCCCCAGCAGGAGCCCGCGCCCCGTGACCCGGGGCACTCCGAGATCGAGCGCGCCGCGGGCGAGCCGGTCTCCCACCGCCACCGCGTTTGCGATCAGCCCTTCCCGCTCGATCACGGCAAGATTGGCCAGCGCCGCCGCACACGGGACCGGCCCGCCACCGAAAGTACTGCCCAGATCACCGAGGGTGAGCGAGTCGGTGAGCAGCGGCGATGCGACGACCGCGCCGATCGGCAGCCCGCCCGCCAATCCCTTCGCGAAGGTGAGCGCGTCCGGCGTCACTCCGAAAGCCTCGGCGGCGCTGAACGCCCCGCACCGGCCGACGCCGCACTGTACTTCGTCGAAGAGCAGCACCGCGCCGCGCTCATCGCAGATTCGCCGGGCGCCAACGAGGAATCCGGGTGAGCAGTCCCGTGCGCCGGCGAATCCCTGCACCGGCTCGACCAGCACCGCCGCGACGGTGGCATCGACCGCCGCATCGAGAGCCGCTACATCGTCGAACGGCACCTTCCGGGAGAGAGGCATCCCCGCCCGCTTTGCCGCCTCTTCGTACCGCGCTCCGTCGGTGCATGCGAGAGTCGCCACGGTACGCCCGTGCCACCCACCGCGCACGCTCACGATGGTCTGGCGACCGGTGTGGCGGCGGGCGAGATGGAGCGCGTTCTCGTTGGCCTCCGCTCCCGAGTTGCAGAGGAAGACGCGGCCGAGCGGATCGGGGCACCAGGCGGCGAGCCGCTCCGCGAGCTCCTCCCGCTGCGGCAGCGACACAGCCGTCGAGTAGAAGAGCAGCGCTTCCGCCTGCTCCGCGATGGCCCGGACCACGTCGGGATGGCTGTGCCCCGTCGAGGCGACCGCGTGCCCGCCGTAGGCATCGAGCCACTCGGCGCCGTCCTCACCGACCAGCCACGAGCCGTGTCCGCTGACCGGGCGCACCGGCATGGAGGCGTACACGGGAAGCAGGGCGGGAGCCGTCAGCATGGGTATATCCCCGCGGCGGTGAGGCCGGCGCGCTCATCGATGCCGAGTGCCAGGTTCATCGCCTGAATCGCCTGGCCGCCCCCTCCCTTGATGAGATTGTCGATCGCGACCGTCGTCTCGATCTCGCAGCCATCGGCGCTCTCCACGGCGTGAATCAGCGCGAAGTTGGTTCCGACGGCGTGAGTGAGCTCGGGTGGCGACTCGAGTACGCGGACGAAGGGCCGGCCGCGGTACGCCTCCCGGTACCATCCGGCGGCCGCGGTGCCGGGATCTCCGGCGCTCACGTTCAGCCCTCGCGGGAGGTAGGCGTGAAGCGTCAGGTAGATGCCCCGGACGAATGGCCCGGAGTGCGTGAGCAGCCGCGTCGAGGCATCGGGACGGCCTATCCACTCTCTCCACGAGTGCAGGACTTCTGCTTCGTGCCGGTGGCCGAGCGGCGAGTATGCGAAGACGTTGTGGGCCCGCATCGGGTGATGGGTCGTGGGACGGGGCTGCACACCGGCGCCGCTCGAGCCGGTGATGGCGAAGAGCGACGGAGAGACATCGAGACCCGCGCGGGCCAGCGGATAGAGGGCGAGCTGCGCCGCCGTGGCAAAGCACCCGGGTGCGGCGATCGCGGTGGCGCCACGCAACTCGGCGCCGAGAACGTCGGCAAGTCCGTAGGTGAAGCGGTTCACCAGCTCCGGCGCCGCGTGCGGGCCGTAGAACTGCTCGTACAGTCGGAGGTCGCGCACCCGGAAGTCGGCCGCGAGATCGATGACGAGGCCGGGGCCGGCCTCGAAGACCTCGCCCGCCACTCGCGAGGACTCGCCGTGCTCGAGACAAAGGAAGAGCACATCGCGACCGCGCGAGGCCTCCCCCGGGGTGGCGCCGGAGAAGCGCGCGTCGGGAAGAGCGCCGAGCGCCGGATGCACGCTGGAGATCGGCTTGCCCGCCTGGCTTCGGCTCGTGGCGATGCACTCGGTCACGTCCGGGTGCTGCAGCAGCAGGCGGAGGAGCTCACCCCCGGCGTAGCCGGCGGCGCCGATGACGGAGACCTTCATGGAACCGCAGGCGCCAATACTCGATCGCCGATATCCGATGGCTGATCGTCGGGAGCCTTCCGGCGCCACTCGTCGAGCGACTTCCGCACCACCTCCAGGAGCCCCTCCGCGTCGCGGCGAGCGTTGTGCGCAGGAAGTCCGAGTCCCGTCGTGATATAGAGCTGGCCGACCTCGTTGTCGGTGGCCGGGCCCGTGATTGCCGCGATGGGAAGTCCGAATTCACGACGCATCAGCTCGACCGCGCCCCAGCACGCCACCGGGTCGGGAGCCGCCATCACGTAGGCGGCGCCCACGCGCGTGAGCTCGGGGTCGCGCAGAATGTCCTGAACGCCGTACTCGCCGAGGATGCCGTCGCCCAGCTCCGCGATGATGACGTCGGGTCTGGAGGCGGCCAGCCGGTTGAAGATGCCCTTCGCCGTGGCGACGGTGACGCCCGGATGGGTACTGGCAATGCCGACGTCGTTGAAGGTGAGCGCGGCGATCGCCCCGGCGTCGAGCATCGAGAGCGCGTCGCGCATCAGGGAGACCCCGGTCAGCTTGGCCGCCGCCACGCGGAGACCGCTCCGGGTCAGCCCGCGCACGAGCTCGGTCGCGGCCACCGTCTTGCCCGCGTTCATGCAAGTTCCGGCCACGTAGACGACGGGAAGGCGAGTGTCGAGCGTGTCGGACGGCGGCACCGCGCGGTCCTTGATGTGGGCCGGACGGCCGACGCGGTCGCCGAGCTCGGGAAAGGCGAGGATCGCCCCCAGGACCTCGGCCTTGAAGGGAGCGCCGACTTCCGGGTTGACCGAAGTGCAGCGCCCGAGGATCCCACCGAGGTTGAGCACCTCGATCGTGTCGCCGACGGTGATGTGACTCGGCACCACCCCCGCATACCCGCGGAGCGCCCGGCGGGTTCCGAGCACGCCGGCCAGCACGTCGCCGGCGCGGAGCGCGAGCATCCGGCCGCTCGTATCCTCGATCGTGTTGTAGGTGGGCTTGTCCTGGAGAATCCGCACGGCCAGGACGTACCCCTCCGCCGCGATGATCCCGTCGCCGACGATCACTTCGGGCGAGAGCGCCGCGTTGCGGGTGGAGGAGCTGATCCGGTCGAGCCGAACTCGGGTGGTGACGACCATTGGGATTCTCGTGTGTGGGTGAACTATGGAGACTTTCGACTTCCATCCGCCGCGCGCGCCGCCAGCAACGCCGGCACCGCCGAGACGCGCGCAAAGGCGCGCGCCTCGGCGCCGGTCCAGAGGCGGTTCTCCTCGCCGTACGTCGCGACGGTGGTGTCCATCATTGAATGCGGGCTGCGGGTTCCGACCACCTGGAAGCGTCCGGGAGCGAGCCGGACACGCGTCTCGCCGGTGACGCGGCTCTGCGAGCTGGTGATCAGCGCCTCGATATCGCGGAGCGCGGGGTCGAAGTACTGCCCCTCGTGCAGGCGGTCGCCGTAGAATCGCCCGAGCTGATCCTTCCAGAACGTCTGCCACTTGGTGAGCACCAGCTTCTCGAGCTCGCGATGCGCGGCGATCAGGATGAGCGCGGCGCCAGCCTCGAATCCGATCCGCCCCTTGATGCCGAGCGCGGTTTCGCCGACGTGGATGTTGCGGCCCAGACCGTAGGCGCCGGCCAGCCCCCCGAGATGCTCCACGAGCGCGGGCCCGGCCGATGCCGCGCCATCGAGCGAGACCGGCAGCCCCTTCTCCCACGCCAGCACGATTTCCCGCGGGGCGGGCGCATCCGCAGGCGGGTCGAGTAGCTCGGCCGGTGGTCCTGCCCAGGTATCGTGGGTCCACCCACCGCCCCAGGTGGTGCCCCAGAGCCCGCGGTTGATCGAATACGCTCCCGCCCTGGCCGGCACCGGGAGCCCGCGCGCCTCGAGAAAGGCGATTGCCTGATCCCGCTTGACGCCCGCATCGCGAATGGGCGTGACGATCTCGAGCTCGGGGGCCAACACCCTGAGCGCCACGTCGAAGCGTACCTGGTCGTTACCGGCGCCGGTCGAGCCGTGCGCCACCGCCTTCGCGCCGATCGCGCGAGCGATGCCGGCCACCGACAGCGCTTGCTGGGTCCGCTCGGCGGCAACGCTGAGCGGATAGACCTCGCCCCGGAGGACGTTGCCCTGGATCAGGTAGCGGACAAAGCGATCGAACACCTCAGCGCGGGCGTCGACCTCGTGGTGCTCGACGGCCCCGACCCGTTCCGCCTGGTGCCGGATGGCGGCGCGGTCGGCGGCAGTGGCGCCCCCGGTGTCCACGTAGACGGTGTGCACCGCCCATCCGTCGTCGGTGAGACGGGGCACGCAGTAGGAGGTGTCCAGGCCGCCGGAGAAGGCGAGAGCGAGGGGGCGAGGGCTCGAATGCATATTGCATAAATATGCACATCGCGGTAGGGGGCGCAAGGTGCCGCGGGCTCGCCTTGAGAGGCCGCGGCATCGCGGATTAGACTACCCGCCATGACAACCCCCGATTTCATACCACCAGACCAGGCCGACGAGTCCGATTTCCTCCATCGTCTCCGCGCAGCCACCGAGCTGCTCGAGGCGGTCGTCTTCGATCGCGGACTCCTCGCCCAGATCCCGCCCGACGACCAGCGACGCCTGCTGCAGGCGGCCGGCCACGTCTACGCGCCCGACGCCCTCGCTCGCCGCCGCCTGGTGCGTGCCAGCATCCGCCGGCGCAAAGCCGAAAAGCTGATGCGCGAGGACCGGGTGCTCGAGCAGACCGGGATCCGGACACTGCGCAGGCAGACGGTGTTCACGAGCCCGAACGTCTTCCCGCCCGCCGCTTTCGAGCAACGGGAGGTCGAGGGCGGCCCCGACTTCCGTGAGGCAGTCGAGCCGCAGCACTGCTACGTCTGCAAGAAGAAATACGAGGACATCCACCACTTCTACGACCAGCTCTGCCCGTCGTGCGCGGTCTTCAACTTCGGCAAGCGCACCGAGCTGGCCGACCTGCGGGGCCGGATGGCGCTACTCACCGGCGGCCGCGTGAAGATCGGCTACCAGGCCGGGATCAAGCTGCTGCGCTCCGGCGCGCACCTCATCGTCACCACCCGCTTCCCCCGCGACTCGGCGATCCGGTACGCGAATGAGCCGGACTTCTGCGAGTGGGGGCACCGGCTCGAGATCTTCGGACTCGACCTGCGCCATACGCCAAGCGTGGAGGCGTTCTGCCGCGAGCTGCTCGGCACCCGCGACCGGCTCGACTTCATCGTCAACAACGCCTGCCAGACCGTGCGCCGCCCGCCCGGGTTCTACTCGCACATGATGGCGAGCGAGACGGCAGCGATGCACGCAATGCCGGAGCAGGCGCACCGCCTCCTCGGCACTTACGGAGGATGGCGCAGCGCCCACCCGCGGCAGGGCGGCGCGGCAGCGATCACCCCGGTGGCATTCGAGCGGCGGTTGCCGAGTATCGCCGGAATGCTCGAATCGGCCGCGCTCTCACAGGTGCCGCTGTTGCCGGAGGAGCTTCAGTCGCGAAACGATCTATTTCCGGAGGGATGCCTCGACCAGGACCTGCAGCAGGTGGATCTCCGGGAGCGGAACTCCTGGAGGATGCTGATGGCCGAGGTGCCGTCGGTGGAGCTGCTGGAGGTCCAGCTCGTGAACGCGGTCGCGCCGTTCATTCTGAATGCTCGCCTCAAACCGCTGATGCTGCGTACACCGGGGCGGGAAAAGCACATCGTGAACGTCTCGGCCGTCGAGGGCCAGTTCTACCGGAACTTCAAGACGACCCGCCATCCGCACACGAACATGGCGAAGGCGGCGCTGAACATGATGACCCGGACGGCGGCCGCCGACTACCAGTGCGACGGCATCCACATGAACAGCGTGGACACCGGCTGGGTGACCGACGAAGATCCTGCCGAGATCGCCGCCCGGAAAGTAGCCGAGCACCGATTTCATCCGCCGCTGGACATCGTGGACGGTGCCGCCCGCATCGCCGACCCCATCATCGCCGGGGTCAACTCGGGTGTGCATGTGTGGGGACAGTTTCTGAAGGACTACCAGCCGACAGACTGGTAGGTCTCACCCCGCCGGCTTGAACGCCTCCGCGCCGTCGGCGGGTTTCCAGGGATGCTTCGGCTCGAAGCGGCGCCACAGCAGCGCCGAGATCCTGCGCAGAAGCTCGTACCCTTCGTTGTCGGCCGCATAGCTGGTGTCGGCCTGATTTTTGGTGATGGCGCAAAAGACGTAGTCGCCCGATGGGGCGTTGACCACGAGTACCTCCGAGCGGGAGCGGTCCACCGCTCCCTGTTTGGAGGCGGCCTGCACCGTCGGCGGGAGCTGCGAGAGCGCCTGGCCGGTCCAGTAGCTGCGAGTCATCGTGCGATACATCTCCTCGCTCGCTGCCGGACTCACCGCCTTGCCCTCACGAATCATCGTCGCCAGCCTGGCCATCTCTCTCGGTGTGGTCTGACCCCACCCGAGCGAGTCGTAGCTGGCTTCGCGGCCGGCCGTTCGGGCGTTCACCCTCGTCGTCTCGAAGCCGTTCCGCTCGAGCCACCCGTTGATCGTCGTGCCGCCTCCCGCGATCTGCTGCAGCCAGAGTGAGGCGGTATTGTCGCTGAAGGTGAGCGACATCGTGAGCAGCCTGCTCAGCTCGACCCTGGCGGTATCGGCAAGCTGGGCTACCAGGTCGCCCTCGGGATACTTGGCGACGGCTCTGGGCTCGGGCGCGGTGTCGGTGAAGGCGATCTCCTTCCGAGCCATCCGGTCGAACACCGCCACCATGATCGGCACCTTGATCATGCTGGCGGTGGGGAACGCCTCGTCGGCGCGCACTGCCGCGGTGGCACCGGTGCGGAGATGGTGGACGTAGATGCCGACGTCGCCATGGAAACCGCGGGTGAGCCCCTCGAGCTCGCGCTGCAGCGCGCGGTCGGCGTGCTCTTTCTGCGCGGCGAGCAGGGGCGGACTCGCGAGCAGGAGCACGGCGCAAAGTCCCTGCGCGAGTCTATTCACCGGCCTTCCCGGCCGCGCCGAGATCGATCACCCCCAGGCGCCCAGTCCCGCTGAGCGCCAGCCACACCCGTCCGCGCGTGCTGTCGGTTTCCATGTGCCTCACGATGGCTCCCGGCGTGGGGATTGGAACCACTTCCATTTTCTCGGTCTTCGGATCGAACGCCACCATCTTGCCCCCATTCGATTCGCAGTACCAGATGCGTCTGTCGGTCCCGATCGCGATGCCATAGGGTCCCGCGTTTGGGGAGGGCGACAGCCACTCCCTCACCTTGCCCGTCGCGGGATCAAGCGCTCCAAGATATCCGCGCGCGAAGTCGGTGTACCAGACGGTCCCGTCGCTCCCAACCTGAAGCCGTCGCGGCCGCGCCTCTGCCGCGGGAAGCACGACTTCCCGAATCGAGCCCGTGGCCGGATCGACATGACCGAGCTTGTTGGTGCCGAGCATGGCGATCCAGATGGAGCCATCGGGCGCGGGGACCATTCCGTACGGCACCGCATTCGCAGTCGGGACCAGGTGGAAGGTGGCCTTTCCCGTTCTCGGGTCGAGGCTGCCGTAACTGTTGTTGTTGGCGTCGGTGAACCAGACCTTGCCGCGATGGAAGATCGGCGTGTGCGGGTTCCGCACCTCGGCCGGAAGGGCGAACTCGACGATCTTGCCGTTCCCCGGGTCGAGGCGGCCGAGCACTCCTCTGGCCTGCCCGGTATACCAGACGCCGCCGTCCGGCGCCACCGTGATTCCGTGAGGACCGGAGCCGGGCGTCGGAGTCGGATAGTCCACGATTTTGCCGGTCTTCGGGTCGAGGTGGCCGATGTAGCTGTTGCGCTGATCGGTGTACCAGACGCTGCCATCGCGCGCGACGGCGGGATCGTGGGGAAAGTTCCCCGGCCGCGGGATGACGTACTCCTTGATAGTGGGAGGTGCCTGGATCGGCAGGAATACCGCCACGAGCAGCGGAACCATCGAAAGCGCGGGTTTCATCGTTTTCTCCCATTCGGGTCTACGGCAGCAGCGGTGAGCTCCACTCGCCCCCGTAGGCGCCAATATCGGCTCGCTTGCCACCCATTGCGGGACGGGATGCTTCTCCACCACTGGATGGATCGGCGGCTGAGGCCGGGTCGCCTGCGTCGATCGCCGGCGAGCCGGGCGCGAGATAGTAATGCAGCGTGTCCGCGAACTTTGGTTCGGACCCGCCGCTCCCGGTAGTGCCCTGCACCAGATTGTACCCCATTGCCGGAGGACCGCGGGCGCGTACACGGTGAGACGCCTCCCTTGCCTGCATCTGGCCCGGGGTGGTGTCGGGCAGCGTTGCCACATTGTTCACGATGGTGTTCTGCTCGATCACGTTCGGCAGGCGGTAGCTCAGCCGTCCGACCACCCAGATCCCCGAACCGCCGAAGCCGGCGCCGCCTTCGTTCCCGGCGATTTCACCGCCTCGCTCCCTTCGATGATGTTGTGCTCGATCCGCGGCGACGAGAGCTCGCACAGGATGCCGCCTCCCTCGCGAAAGAGCGTCTTGTCCCGCGCGTCGGTCCACACCGTGCCGGTGCCGCCGGTGATCGTGAAGCCGATCAGCGCGGCGCTCGGGTCCTCCTGCTCGATGAAGTTAGGAGATACTCGGTGGCGACCACGATTCCCGTGCCGCCGAAGCGGATGTTCTCCGGGTACCGTCCCGGCCACACCAGCACCGTGTCTCCGGCAGCGGCGCTGTCGATCGCCTCCTGGACCGACCGGTATTCGGCGGGCACTCTGCGCATCCGGCCGGCCGGCGCCCCGCCATGCCCCAGGATGGCGCACGCGAGTAACAGGGACGAGCGCATCGGCGTCATCGAGCCTCCAGGGGTGGCAATCGGCGCGGGAATCGTCTTACTGCTCAGAAGACGGGGCGGCAACGCCCCGGGTTTCCGGAAATGACAAAGGCGAGCCGGGCTACCGCTCGCCGTTGCCGGGAGAAGCGCGGTGGGCGCAGGGTCAGTGAAGCGCTTTCCGGTCCGCCGTGACCCCGATGTCGAGGTCGTGAATATAGAGCGCCGAGCCGTTGCCGTCCGGCGATTCGCTGACGACGTCGCGCAGCAGATCGAGAGATTCGGCGAGGGACGGTGCGAAGGCGTACTCAAGGGCTCGGGGGGCGGGCTCACCCTCGCGTGCCTCAGGGAGGTAGGCGGCGAGGAAACGTTCGATGATGACGGGGTGAAGCTCTCGATTCTGGGGGTGCGGAAGTCCGTGGCGGCGCTCGATCTCGGTGAGGAGGCGCTCCGCGATCAGGAGGCGCTCCTGTTCAAGGGCGGCAGAAAGCATCACATAGTTCCTCAACTCGCGAGTCCGGCCGCGCTGGCGTCGGCCGGCGTGGGAAGGGGTCGGGCGGCGCCAGCAGCCCGGAGCCGCGCGAACGGCGGCCTCATACCAATGCGAAGATCACCGCTCGCGCGAAAGAGAAGAAATACCGAACCAGCGCGATCCGATGTCCAGGTCGGCCCGCGTGAGGCCGTGCCCGCCGGCCAGCCACTCGATCTCGACCTGCGCGCCCGACTCGCGCAGCAGATCGGCGAGCGCCTCGCTCTGGCGTGGCGAAACGATCGGGTCGGCTCGTCCCGCCACGATCTCGACGGGAATTCCGCTCAGATCGGGCAGCGGATCGGGAATGAGCGGCACCATCGGCCGGAGCAGGAGTGCGCCGCCGAGTACTTCGGGCCGGAGCAGCAGTATCGCCGCTGCGATATTCGCGCCGTTCGAGAATCCGACCGCAACCGGCGGCGTATCGTCGACGTGGTAGGCCTCGGCTGCCGCCTGGACGAAATCCGCCAACTGGTTCGCCCTGAAGCGCAGGTCGTCGAGATCGAAGACCCCTTCTGCCAGCCGCCGGAAGAATCGCGGCATCCCGTTCTCGAGCACCTTGCCCCGCGGACTCAGGAGCGGAGCGCCGGGGGCCAGGGCGGATCCGAACGGAATGAGATCGTCCTCGTTGCCGCCGGTACCATGCAGGAGCAGGAGAGGTGGCATGTCGCTCCGTTTTCCCGGAACGAATTTGTGAGCAAAGCCGAGGTGGTCAGTCGCGCTCATCGCGAGGGCACTCCGAGTTCGGGAGACAATGGTGGAGGAAGGGAGCGCTCGATCTGCTCTCTCCTGGGCTCGCTGGAGCACACCGAGTTGAAGTATCGCCTGTCGACGACCCCGCCCGGATCGGCGGCGACACCGGCGCCCACGACCGCGGCCAGCCGGACCGACAAAGTGGTAGGAAGGGGCATGACACAAAATAGTTGGCGGAGCGGCAATGCACCCTTGGCCATGAGAGTGTTCGGAGTATATTGGCCGAGTAGCCCCCGAATCACACGGCAGAGGAGGCATGATGCGTACATACGCGTTGGCACTTTGCGCGACGGTCGCGGTGGTCTCCCAGGCGCGAGGACAACAGGCCGGAACCGTCGAGTTGGGGCTCTTCCCCAACCTGAGCTACTTCGACAACACGTTGAGACTCTCGCAGGGCCGGGCCGGCCCCGGAGCTCGACTCGGCTTCTTTCTCAGCAGCCACCTGGCCATCGAAGGCCAAGGAGCGTGGGTACCGGTCACCGCACCCAACGACAGCGACGTCTCCTACGTCCCGCTTCGCGCAAAGCTCGCGTACAACATCCCCGCCGGAGAGCATGTCGGTATCGTACTCGGTGGCGGTTTCGTGCATACGATGTATCGCCGCGACCGGCACCTTTCCGACAACGGCGCCACGGGCAGTGCAGGAATCCGTCTCGGGCTCGGCGATGTGACGTCGATCCGAATCGACGGCTACGCCGACTATATCCCGTCGCCCAAGAACGGCGCCTCGAACAACTGGAACTGGGGCATTCAGCCCGGCCTGAGCTTCTTCCTCGGCGGGCACCGCGAGGGCAAAGTCAAGGACTCGGACGCCGACGGCGTGCCCGACAAGGTAGACGCCTGCCCCAAGACGCCCGCCGGCGACAAGGTTGACGCCAAGGGCTGCACCATCAAGGACAGCGATGGCGACGGCGTACTCGATGACGTGGATGCCTGCGCCGACACGCCGGCCGGTGACAAGGTCGACGAGAAGGGCTGCTCGCTGCCGAAGGATGCCGATGGTGACGGCGTCACCGACGACAAGGACAAGTGCGCCAACACCCCTGCCGGCGACAAGGTGGACGAGAACGGGTGCTCGCTGCCCAAGGATGCCGACGGCGACGGCGTGATGGACGACAAGGACCAGTGCGCCAACACCCCCGCGGGTGACAAGGTGGACGAGAAGGGCTGCTCGCTGCCCAAGGACGGCGATGGCGACGGCGTCACGGATGACAAGGATCGTTGCCCGCACACCCCGGCCGGCGTCAAGGTGGATGCCGAGGGTTGCCAAGTCCTCTTCGAGTCCAAGAAGAAGACGCTGATTCTCGAAGGCGTGAATTTCGAGACCGGCAAGGCGGAGCTCACGCCGGAATCGAAGACGATTCTCGATGGCGTAGCCGAGTCGCTGGTGGCCAACGACGACATCAAGGTTCAGGTGTCGGGTCACACCGACAACACCGGTTCCGCGGCGCTTAACAAGCGGCTCTCGCAGGCGCGCGCCGAGTCGGTGCGCTCGTACCTGATCGAGAAGGGCGTGGGAGAGTCCCGGCTTGTCGCCCTCGGCTTCGGCCCGAGCAAGCCGATCGCGTCGAACAAGACGGGGGCCGGCAGGGCGCAGAACCGCCGGGTGGAGCTGACCCGCACCAACTGACGGAGGCAGGACGCAGTGAGAACGGGGCGGGAGGCGCGGCATCGGCCCTTCGCCCCGTTCGCTTCCTGATCATTTCGATTCCATCCATGACTCGCGGTCGCTACTTCAGGCGCTGGGCTTCGAGCTCACGGTAGAGAGCCAGGTGGGCGTCGGATCGACGTTCACCGTTCACCGGTCCGACACAGCTTCTCTCCCGAGCGCCTCGTCGGCGTCGAGATATTCCGCGCGGTACATGCGAATCAATTCGAAGAAATAGGAGATCGCGAGCGGGCCGATCAGCAGACCGAGCAGCCCGAACAAGTTGATGCCGGCAAAGGCGCCGATGACGGTGATGAAGGGGTGGATCTGCGCCCACCGGCGAAAGACCATCGGCCGGATCAGGTTGTCCACGTTGCCCACCGCCAGGATGCCCCAGAGTACCAGCGCAATCGCCGCTCCGTAGCGACCGTCGATCGCGAGTGCCGCCGCGCCCGGCCCCCAGATCAGTCCGCTGCCTACCACCGGCAGGACCGCGACGATCACGGTCACCACCCCCCAGAAGAGGGCGTTCGAGAGCCCGGTAGCCCAGAAGGCGAGTCCGACGAGCGTCCCCTGCACCACCGCCGTGAGTCCGGTGCCGACCAGGGTCGAGATCGTCACGTCGTAGAAGCGCTTGCGCAGAATCTCCGCGTTCTCCTGGGAGAAGGGGATGAACGGCCTTAACTCTTTCCAGACCCCGCCCCGGGCCACGAGCAGGTAATAGAGCCCGAAGAAGGTGATGGTGAGCTGTA
Organism: Gemmatimonadales bacterium; assembly: GCA_050733115.1. Taxonomy (GTDB): domain Bacteria; phylum Gemmatimonadota; class Gemmatimonadetes; order Gemmatimonadales; family GWC2-71-9; genus CAVVWJ01. The sequence goes on along the minus strand of JBOHSC010000304.1, from coordinate 6,042 downwards.
TGCCAAGCCGCGTCGCCGTGCCTACGGCACTGATCGCATTGCCGCCGAGCCAGGAGATGATCTGTGACCCGATCGACTCGAGCTGCGCGCCCACGTCGTAGGTGCCTACCCGGAGCGCCCGGAGCCGGGTGAGGAGCGGGCTCCTGATCACGCTGGAGGCCATGTCCTGGGCCTCGTTGGCCACCAGTCCCACGAACGAGATTCCGGGACCCACGACGAGCGCGATGGCGAGGATGACGACGACGGCGGCGGAGATGGCGGGGCCGACCCTGCGGCTCGACCAGCGGTGCACCGGCGCAAAGACCACGTAGAGCACCAGCGCGCCCATCAGCCCGGTGGCGAACGACCAGAGAGCATATGACAGGCCGACCCCGAGTACCAGGATCAGGGTGGCGGCCCGCTGGCGTTTGGTGTCGAGAAACGGCATGGGCGGAAGATTAGCGGGTGTCAGGCTCTTGCCGCGAGTTCCCCGGGCCGCAAGATTTCTGGGCCCCCTCAGAAAGTCGCTGCATGGGTCCTGCCGACCTCCGCACCGCGTTCGATGCGCTCCCTGTCATCGTCTGGACTTCTCCAGGTGATCGCCGGTGGAACTACGTCAATCCGCGATGGACCGAGTTCACCGGCCGCCCCGTCGAAGAGGAGCTCGGTCTCGGCTGGTGCGACCGGCTCCACCCCGACGACCGCGAGGCGGTTCTATCACAGCTCGATGAGGCCCTGGCGGCGAGGCGCACAATCGGGCTCGAGTTCCGCGCCCGGCGCCACGACGGCGAATACCGCTGGCTCGCCAGCACCGGGACGCCGCTCCAGGCCACGGATGGAACGAGGGGCGGCTATGTGGGCTGCTGCACCGACGTGACCGAGCGCCGTGCGCTGGAACAGCGGATCATGCAGGCCGATCGCGCCGAAGCGATCGTCCAGCTCGCCGGCGGCATCGCCCACGACTTCAACAACCTGCTCACCGGGATCTTCGGCCATCTGGCGCTGCTCGAGGAGCAGCCCGATCTCCCGGGCGAGGCGCGCGACGATATCGGGCAGATCCAGCAGTCGGCCGATCGAGCCGCCAGCCTGGCCAGGCAGCTCCTCGCCTTCAGCCGCCGGCAAATGGTCACGCCCCGGATTCTCGATCTCAATCGCCTGGTCGGCGGCACTGTTTCGGCCATTCGGCGGATGATGGGCAGCCGCATCCAGGTGGAGCCGTCCCTCGATCCCCATGTCGAGCCCGTGCTCGCCGATCCCGGCCAGCTCGAGCAGGTGCTCCTCCAGCTCAGCGCCAACGCCCGGGACTCGATGCCCCACGGCGGCACGCTCGAGCTGGTGACCAGGAACGTCACGCTCGGCGAGGGCGATGTGGCCCGCTTTCCGGGCATGCGTCACGGCGCCTATGTGGCGCTCGGCCTGCGTGACACCGGCACGGCGATGAGCCCGGGCCCGGTGCTCGACTCGATCACGGCCATTGCCCGCCAGACTGGCGGATTCCTGGACGTCGAGAGCTCGCCGGGCCGGGGGAGTACCTACTCGCTCTATCTGCCGTCGGCCGAAACCGGGACAGACGACTCCGGAGACAGCCAGGCCGGGCGCCTCAAATACGCGGGCACCGAGACCGTGCTGGTCGTGGAAGACGAGCTCCAGGTGCGCGATCTGGCCCGGCGGGTACTGGAGCGCTCGGGGTACACCGTGCTCGCCGCATCCGACGCCGAGACGGCGATGGCGATCGCCGACCGCCACCCGGGACACATCCACCTGCTCATCACCGACATGTTCCTGCCCAGGGTCAGCGGCCGCGAACTGGCAGCGAGGCTGGGCATTCATCGACCCGCCATCAAGGTGCTCTACGTTTCCGGCACCACCGACGAGTCGATCGCCCGGCACCGGATGCTCGCTCCCGGTACCGAGTTCCTCGAAAAGCCGTTCTCGCTCGACGGGCTCCTCCGGAAGGTGCGCCAGGTCCTCGGCGACCCCGCTGGCGCGGGCGCGCTGGCATGATCGGATAGACGAATGTCCGGCACAATCCTGCAGAACATCCCGCCCGAGCAGGCGCTCATCACCGCCCTCTCGGTCCTCGCCATCCTCCTGCTCATCGCCCTGGGACTCCAGGCACGCCGCACCCGGCGGGCCGCGCGCGACGCGATGGACGCTCGGGGCCGGCTCCAGGCGATTACCGCGACGATGCGCGAGGGAGTGATCGCCTACGACAAGCACAGGCGGCTTATTCGGGTGAACCCCGCCTTCGAGCGGCTGACCGGCTTCGTCGAAGAGGACGTGCGCGATCAGGAGTTCCTCCAGTACATCCATCCCGACGATCGGGCGGCGCTGCTGGCCGAGTGGGGCCGGCTGGAAGAGGGCGGCATCCTCCGTGACCAGGAGTACCGCGTGGTCACGCGGTCCGGCCAGGTGAGGTGGTGCGCAAGTACCTGGGAGACGCTGCGCGACAAGGTGGGCCGCCGGATCGGATTCCTGGGCACCGAGTACGACATCACCGACCGGAAGCTGGCCGAGGAGGAGATGCGCCTCGACACGGAGCTCTTCCAGGCGGTGCTCGAGGTGCAGCAGGCGGTGGCCGGCGCCGGACTCGATTCGGCGACCGTCATGCGCGTGATCGCCGAGCGGAGCGAGGGACTCACCGGGGCGAGCGGGGCGGCCATCGAGGCGCTCGACGGCGACGACCTCGTCCCCAAGGTAACCGTCGGACCGGTGGGACCCAGGCTCAAGGTGAGCAAGAGTCTCTCGGGAATCGCCATCCGCACCGGTGAGCTCCAGCGCAGCGACGATACCGCCACCGATTCGCGCATCGACCACGACGCCTATCGCGAGCTCGGCATCCGCAGCATTCTCGTCGTCCCTCTCCGCGACGACCAGCGCACCCTCGGCGTACTCCAGGTGATCGCCACCCAACCCAACGCCTTCACCGATCGCGACGCCAAGGCGCTGCGGCTCCTGGCGGGGTTCGCCGGCGCCGCCCTCGGGCACGCGGCGGCGTTCGAGGGGCGGCAGGCGCGGCTCGAAGACCGCACCCGGGCGCTTCAGGACAGCGAGCAGCGCTTCAAGCAGCTCGTCGACGTCGCCCAGGAAGGAATCTGGGTCGCCGACGATCGCGGAATGATCACCTACGTCAACCAGCGAATGGTCGAGCTCCTCGGCTATCAGAATGGCGCAATGCTCGGCCGCCCGGTATTCGAGTTCCTCGATGCCGGGTCGCGCGAGGGGGCACAGCGGGCGCTGAACGGCGACGCCGACTCGAAGGGCGGCAGCCGCGATCTCCGCTTCAGGCGGCGTGACGGGGAAGAGGTCTGGGGGCTCGTCTCCGGCAGCCCGATCCTGGGGCGCGACGGCATCATGGTGGGCACCGTCGGCATGGTCACCGACATCACCGAGCGCAAGCGGGCGGAAGACCGGCTGCGGCGCTCGGCGGAGCGACTCACCGTTCTCCACGACCTCGACCAATCGATTTTGGCGGCGCGTTCGCCGGCCGACATCGGGCGGGCCGCACTCGGCCGGGTGCGCCGGATGGTGCCCTGCCAGCGATGCACCGTCGTGCTCTTTGACCTCGGCCGCAGCCAGGCGCAGATGATCGCGGGGTACGATAACGGGATCGCCATGCCCGCCACGATGCTTCCGCTCGACGCGCTGTCGCCGATCGACGTGCTGCGCCACGGGGGCGTGAGGCACATCGAAGATCTGAACGCGATCGAATCGCCGCCGCCGATTCTGCACCAGCTTCGCGCCGAGGGAATGCGCAGCGTGCTCTCGGTACCGCTGCTCGTGGACGCCGAGGCGATCGGCGAGATCAATCTCGCCTCGAGGACGCCGGGGGGATTCGACAGCGAGCACCGCGACATCGCCCTGGAAATCGCGGCACCGCTGGCCATCGCGATTCAGCATGCCCGGTTGCGAGAGGAGTTGAGCCGCCAGACGGGAGAGCTCGAGCGCCGTGTGGCCGAGGCCGGCGCCGCGCTCCGCGCCGCTACCGCCGAGACCGACACCATTCTCCACGCCGTCTCGCACGATCTTCGCGACCCGCTCCGCCACATTAGCGGCTTCGCCGACATGCTCCTGGTCGACGGTGGTCCGGGCCTCGAGCCGGGTCTCCGCCACTACGCGACGCGCATCGGTGAAGCCGCCAACCGCATGGCGGGACTGGTGGACGATCTCGTGCGGCTCGCGCGGGTGACGCGGCAGGACCTGATCAAGCGCGAGGTGGATCTCAACGCCGTGGCCGAAGACGTGGTCGGCCGATGGCAGGCCGGCGCCGAGGGCCGGGCGGTGGACTGGCAGGTCGAGCGCCTCCCCACTGTCGAGGCCGATCCGACGCTGGTCCGCGCGGCGCTCGATGAGCTCCTCTCGAACGCCCTCAAGTTCACCCGCCCCCGGGAGCGCGCCGTCATCCGGATCCGACCGGTCGAGGCCGACGGCGAAGTGGGAATCGCGGTGCAGGACAACGGCGTGGGATTCCGGATGGCGCACGCCGGCAAGCTCTTCGGCACGTTCCAGCGTCTTCATCGCCCCGACGAATTCGAGGGTGACGGGGCCGGACTGGCCCTGGTGCAGCGGATCGCGCAGCGCCACGGCGGGCGGGTGTGGGTGGAAGCCGAGCAGGACGTCGGCGCCACCTTTTTCATGACGTTCGGCGGACGCAAGCGGTGACGCTGCCCGATGAGGTGGACGTCCTCGTGGTCGACGACGATCCACTCGAGGCGGAGGTCACCATCCGCCCCCTGAAGGAAGCCCGGCCCGACGCCCGCATCGGCGTGGCGCGCGACGGAGAGGAGGCGCTCGACTTCCTGCTCGCGCGCGGCGCGTTTCGGCATCGCCTGGGCCTGCCGCTGCCTCGTCTCATTCTCCTGGATTTCAAGCTTCCCCGTCTCGACGGACTCGACGTGCTCCGCGCGATCCGCTCGAGCCCCCGGACCAGCACCGCCCCGGTGGTCATGATGACGTCTTCCGCCGAGCCACGCGAGATCGCACAATGCTATCATTTGGGAGCTAACAGCATCGTGCAGAAACCGGTCGTCATCGGCGAGTTCCGGGCTATGCTCCGGGATCTCGGCCGCTACTGGCTCGGCATCAACCAGGTCACACCGGGACCATCGCCCCTTCCGTGAGGCTCTTCGTGGCGCTTCGCACAACCGGCATTCTGGCGGCGCTGAGCCTGCTGGTTCGCCCTGTTTCGCTCTCCGCCCAGTCCACCGTCGACATCCCCTACCAGCGATTCGTGCTCGCCAACGGCCTCACGCTCATCGTGCATGAAGATCACAAGGCGCCGATCGTGGCCGTCAACGTCTGGTATCACGTCGGGTCGAAGAACGAGCAGCCGGGGCGCACCGGGTTCGCCCACCTCTTCGAGCACCTGATGTTCAACGGCAGCGAGCACTATGACAAGGAGTTCCAGTCGGCGCTCGAGCGGGCCGGCGCCACCGATCTGAACGGGACCACCAACCAGGATCGCACCAACTACTTCGTGAACGTCCCGACGCCGACGCTCGACCGGGCGCTCTGGCTCGAATCGGATCGCATGGGACACCTCGTTGGCGCCATCAGCCAGGCCAAGCTCGACGAGCAGCGCGGAGTCGTGCAGAACGAGAAGCGCCAGGGAGAGAACGATCCGTACGGCAAGGTGTGGGACTTCCTCACGCCCAGGCTCTACCCCGCGAACCACCCCTACTCGTGGACCGTCATCGGCTCCATGGCGGACCTCGATGCCGCCAAGCTCGACGATGTGAAGGAGTGGTTCCAGTCGTACTACGGCCCCTCCAACGCCGTGTTGGTCATCGCGGGCGACATCGACGCGAAGACGGCGAAGGAGAAGGTGGAGCGCTACTTCGGCGACATCCCGGCGGGGCCGCCGGTGGCCCGGCAGGGTGAGTGGATCGCCAGGCGCACCGGAAGCCAGCGCGGCGTGATGCAGGACCGGGTGCCGCAGAGCAGGCTCTACAAGGTGTGGAACGTCCCGCAGTGGAGCTCACCCGACGCCACCTCGCTCGAGCTGGCGGCCTCGGTGCTGAGCGATGGCAAGTCGTCGCGGCTCTTCAAGCGGCTGGTGTATGA